>JBHLNL010000181.1:0-6644 GCA_048941605.1 Promethearchaeota archaeon
CTCGATATTTATATTTTTGTTTTAAATTTAACCTTATAATAGCAAAATTATATTAGATAATTGGCTCTAATGTACTATATATTTACTTTATACAAAAAATACCTCAAAAAAAGATATAAAAAATTTTAAAAATAAGGGTTATCTTATTGAATTTTAGTAATTCTACCATTATCCATTAGAATAGTTTTTGTTCCATACTTAGATAAATCTCTATGTGTAACAAAAATAATAGTTGTTTCCATTTCTCTATTGATTTTTTGTAATAAATCCATAACTTGCTTTTCTGAGTCCGGATCTAAGTTTCCAGTAGCTTCATCTGCTAAAATAACTCTTGGCCTATGAATGATTGCACGTGCAATACCACATCTTTGTTTTTCGCCACCAGACATCTGAACGGGATAGTGGTCTTTACGATCAAGTAAATCAACATCTCTTAGTGCTGCTATTGCTCTATTTTCAATTTCTTTTTGGCGTAATACTGTCGGCCATAAGACAGACTCAACATTTTCCATGGCTGTCAATGTATTAACAAGATTAAAATCTTGAAATACAAAACCGATTTTTTGTCTTCTGAGTCTACTTAATCTATCCTCAGTTGATCGCGCAATATTTTCTCCATCGAATATAATTCTCCCAGAGTCTGGTAGGTCTAAACCGGATAATACATTGAGGAGTGTAGATTTTCCACATCCGGTTGGACCTTGAACTATGGCAAATTCTCCAGATCTAATTTTTAGATTTACATCTGCTAAGGCTCTAATAATAGCGCCTGCTCTTCTATATTCTTTATTAACATCGACAGCTTCGATCATAATATCTTTATCTGCTGACATTTCTTTTCCTCCTTATTCACCTACTTTTTTTAGTGCAATAATTGGTCGTACTTTCAGAACCTTTCTATAAGCCAAAATAAAAGCAATTATCTGAACACCTATAAAAATACCACTTGTAGCGACGACAGGAATTAGATCAACAAGTATCGTAAGAGTTAAATTTAAAGGTGTTTGATTTATATAAGCAATAGCGGCAGCATAATGAAATAAAACTTCAATCACAATAAAAAAACCAACTAGAGTTGTGAAAAAGATCATACCTGAAACTAATACTAAAATATTCTTATTCGTATATCCTATGCATTTAAATGTTGCCCAAACACGTCTCTTCCTTGAGACTAAAATCCACGCGTAGAGTAAAGAGAGAAATAAGGATGTTCCGAAAAAGATAATCACAAAATACCATGCTAATTCTCCAAAACCGCCTTCAAGTCCTAAGTCTATAAAAAAGGATGTTAAAAATATTAAGGTTGTATAAATTAACGTAAAAACGGTAAATGTTTTTTTTTCACGTAAAGATAGAAGAATAGCCTTTCTCCACATTCTTAAAGCCAAATAATTTCACCATGCGTTTTTCAATTTATTTTTAAATTATATTTAAATTTATGATTGATTTTATTTATTTTATTATAACAATTTAATAATAAATATTTGGTGGAAATGTCTTCAGAAATAGAGTCTATTATTGATGATTTATTAAACGAAGAAACTAATATTTTTGGAGTTGCTATCATAAGTAAACATGGCACACTATTAACTCAAACAGAAAACTGGAATATAATAAGTGATCTTGATTTAATTAATGAACTCCTTAATCAAAAATTAGAATTAGGTGAAAAAGGAATAAGTAGTATTGTTATCCAAGGAATTAAATACATGATTGTAGAGAATACAGAAGAAAGAAAAATTGGGACTAATATAACCGGTAGGGGACATATTATTATTTGCCCCGTTCCCATTGGAGGTACTGGAGCGTTAATATGCTATATCAATCCACAAGTAGGGCCTAGAGATGCTCTTTTTACAGTTCAAGAGTATGCTCTAAAATTAAAAGATTTTGTTTAATTTTTCTTACTTTTTCTATGACATTGAAGTCCAAAAATTCGCTAAAAGTTTCTTTAATGCAGATTTTATTTTTATTGTCTCATTCTCTATTGAATTTTTTGAAAAATTTATGAACTCTGAAGGAGGACGTTCATATTCTTCTTCTAATAATGCTTTAACAACTGAATGAATACAGATAGGTAATCCTATCAAACTATAACCTCCTTCAAGAATAAACACTATTTTACCTTCACATAACTTTTCAGCAATATTCAACAATTTCTCTGTAAATTGATAGTATGAAAAAGTTGTTAATAAACAATTCCCTATAGGATCTGTGAAGTGCATATCAAATCCAGCAGCAATGATAATAATATCAGGCACAAATTCATTTAAGATAGGCTCAATTATTTCAAAAAGCTCTAAAAAATCATCATCAGTACTATTCATTGGAATTGGGAAGTTTATACTTTTACCAAGGCCTTCTCCATCTCCTAATTCATTTATAAACCCAATATCTCCTTCAATAAAGTCATATTCATGGATTGAAAAATAAAGGACACTAGGATCATCATAAAAATATTGAACTAACCCATCTCCAAAATGATTGTCAATATCTATTATTGCGATGTTTTTATTATAATTCAGATTCTTACGTAAATAAAGAATAGCATTGGCAATATTATTAAAAATACAAAGACCTGAACCATTTTCTTTTAAAGCATGATGACCAGGAGGTCTTATTAGTGCTAAAGAATAATTTACTCTCTTATTAAGCACTTCTTCAATTGCTTGGATTGTCCCACCCACCGCTTTTTTAGCCAACTCAAATGAATCTTTTGTGATGTATACTTCATCATTTAATAAACTACACCCTAAGTTTGAGAGTTGTTTTATGGAATTAATGTAATATTTAGTGTGAGCTAAATGTATAACTGATTCATTTATTGATTTAGGTTTAATTTTGGAGATTCTATTATCGTCAAAAACATTATTCTTCTCTAAATAGGCAATTATTGATTGAATTCTTAATGGAGATTCATAAGAAAAAAAGGTTGGATGCGGATATGGGGGAATATTTTTGAAGGCGAAATCTTCATCAACAATTATTCCGATTTTTTTACTAAATGTCATACTAAAATTACTAATATTCGAAAATACCTAAATTATTATAATAAAAATAGAATTATTATTTTAAATAAAATTCCAATAAAAAATAAAAAAAATGTTAATGTGAACTAAATGAACCCGATGGAAATTTATTTTACTATAATCTTAAACATTTTACCAATTCTAATCTTATTTGTACCATATTTCTTCATTCGAAAGAAATTTGTCGCGAATTTATATTTAAGGATCTATTTAGGAATCTTAGTTTTTTATATATTATATTGGGTTCTCCCTGCAATATTTCAAATAGCTATTACACCGGAAGAATTAGAAACACCAACTAATAACCAAAGTATTGGTTTTTTAGCAGCTCATTTTGGCTCATTAATAGCTTTATTCGCAAATTACCCTTTAGTTACTTTACCTTTTATCTTCTTTCTTGCTCCTTTTATTTCCATGTTATATGTTTGGAATCACTTAAGAAAAGAAGAAGGTTCAACGCAATCAAATCTAAAACAACTTACTTACCATTTCACAGAAAGTCCAAAAGAATTAATTCGTAACGAAATAATTCGAAATGATTGGACAAGAGAGAAAGAAATCTTAAAATTACTTATAGTTCTTTTGCCAATTTCACTCTATCTTCTACAAGTTATATTAACTGTTTCGGGTTTGGAATCTAATCCCGTGATTACGGGAGAAACTGCTCTAGGATGGTTTCTTGAAATATTTTTTGTATATCTAGCAACATTCATTTTTAGTATTGAATTATTATTTAGTTCTCAAATCGCACTAAAAGGAAAGTATTTTGGAGAAAATATTAGGTCGCAAACATATAAAAGTCTTTATACAGTAGGGGCTCCTATATCAATATTATCAATAATCTTGTTCATTGCTCAGTATTTTTCGTCAATCCTAATACTTATATATTTTTTTGCTTATTTTCTAATGGCTTCAGTAATTTTTGTGTTATTTCTAAAGGTTTTCGAGCCAATATCTATATTAATTCTAGTAAAATTAATTGAATGGTGGAAAAACAGAAAAGATCGGATTAAAAGGATTAACTCATCAAATTTTTATTATGGTATAATTGTTGCTTTTGTTGCTATCTTACTATTTTTTCTTCTTTACGTCGTAGCTTTTCAACCATTATCCCTTACGATTTTTCAAGATAGGGAATATATTATTGATTCTGCCCAATTTGTACCTCCCGTAAACCCAACTTTAGCTGATGCTATATCTTTTGATCTAATGGTTATTGTTAATTTTATTCTAAACATGCTTGTTCCTTTTATAATTATGGTAGGATTATTAGCATTTATAATGAAATATATTAAAAGCACTTTCTTGGGATTTATTACATATTTACCAGTCATAATAATAATATCCGTGGTTTTTCTTATTTTTGATGCACCCCCATTAATCAATTTTGCTGCAGAAGAATATTGGATCACAGGTCAGACAAGCTTTATAATGCTTTTTGATTTTCAATTCTTCACTTTAAGAACTGCAGCTTTAAATGCAACTTTAACTGGGACATTAGGAGTGTTAGCTCTTCCTTATCTCTATACTAGATACATATTTAACGTAGTAATTTGGACTCTACTAATTTATTATGGGAGGAAATTGTTTAAAAGTAAAAATATATCTATAAATGACAAAATTGTTGAAAAAATCGTATTTTCTTCAATTACTGACTATATAAGTTTTGATGAATATGTTCAAGAGCAAACCCAATATCTAATTACAAGAAAGCAAGCAGTTTATAGTGAAGAATTTGAACATGAAAGAGAAGAAATTAAAAATTTAATGAATATTCTTAAGGAAGAGAAATTACTTTCGGAATTAAAACCTGAAGATGAGAATGAAAAGAGAAGATTCTATTTTACTCTAAAATATCTATTCTATAATAAATTAGTTGATGTTTGGCAACCAGAATTCAAATATATATTCGAGAAGGTAGAAAAACAAGGACTTTACATAATTTATGATGATGGCCGAGGAGTCTATAATTATGCATTTCAAGAAGATTCTGCTCAAGACCCAGGGTTGGTCTCAGGAATGTTCTCTGCGATTACCTCATTTATCAAAGAAATGACAAAATCTGCTGAAGTCTTAAAAAAGATCGATCATGGTGATATTACAATCCTCTTAGAATATGGCGAACGTATATTTGGTGCTCTCTTCATAAAAGGTACTCAATCTGCTGAAATCAGAGCCCCATTAAAAGATTTTGTTAATTGGTTTGAAGAAAAATATAAAGATATTCTGAAGGAATGGACTGGAGCACTCCAACCTTTTAAAACTGATGAAAACAAGAATAAAATTGATGAAATGTTTAAAGAAGATTAAAAAAAATATTTTTTCCTATATCTTTAATTAAAAATTATTTCTCCTTAAGCAATTCCTAAATAAATTTCAAAATAATTTCATTTATTCCAGTTTGTTTGAAATTTGATTTAATAACTGAAATTCTAATTCTTAAGAGTCAGTATAAGAGGAACCTTTTTAGGTTAGATGTCAAGAAATTTTGATTATCAAAAATCTTAAATATTTGAAGATAATCAATTTTCATATTAACTTGTCTTGAAATAGTGAAAAATGATAAAGATCACACGAAAAAGCGCAATATTTTTAATCATTTTAGGGATTTACTTGGCTTTTGCTCCAATAATTAGTAATAGCCAGACTTTTGATACAAAAAATAGCAGCAAACTCTCAAAATCTAAGGTTAGTATTGATTTAATCAACAAAAACCTGAAAATCTCAAAAATATCAGGAAAAATTCATATTAATAATAATTGGTCTTTTGTTAAAGATGCAGGAATTTGTAATGGTTCTGTTACGTATTCGGATCCATACATCATCGAAGATTTGATAATTAATGCCGGAGGTTCAGGAAGTTGTATTCTCATTGAAGATTCCAATGAATATTTTAAGATAGAGAATTGTACACTCATAAATTCGGGAGATGGGTATTGGGATGCAGGAATTCGATTAGTCTTTGTTACTAATGGACAATTGATTAATAACAGCTGCTCATACAATAAAGTAGGTATAGATCTATTAGAGAGTAATAACAATACCATATTGGATAATATCGCAAATCATAACAATGATTATGGGATTTCTATGTATTTCAGTGAATATAACAATGTTTCGGGAAACGTTGTAAAATACAATCCAACTGGAATGCGATTTACATCTGGTTTTAATTGTATTATCGGAAATATCGCTAATGATAACACTTATAACGGGATACAATTAAGTGGCAGTGATTATAATAATATATCGAAAAACAATGTGAATAACAACGCTAATGGATTGGATTTAGATGGATCTGATTATAATAATATTTCAAGAAATATCGTTATTGACAATATTAATGGTATATATTTAGATGTTAGTGATTATAATACCATAGTGGAAAATACAGTTACATTTAATGAGTTGTGGGGGATAAGATTATCTTCAAGTGGGTATAATAGAATCTTGAATAATACAGCCACCTATAATGAATGGAATGGGATTGGGTTATCGCAAAGTTTTAATAATACAGTATTAAGAAACAGTGTGAATAGCAACGGCTATGGCATTACACTAAACGAAGCTAATGATAATACAATTTTGGAAAACAAAGTAAATAACAATGATTTT
>JBHLNL010000026.1:0-28443 GCA_048941605.1 Promethearchaeota archaeon
AATAGAAGTTTTCAAAACAGGGAGGATACCAAATGAGAATGATGTACCAGAAGAATTTATAATGGATGGACATAGAAATAGCGCTAATTGGGGAATGATAATCGAAAGATTATTTTCTAAATATTTTAAGAAGTACAATAGAATATTGCGGAAGGAAAGCACGATTTTAGAAGTTGGATGTGGTTATGGGTTCAATCTGAAGAATTGGGCTGAGAAATATAAAGGAGCAAAACTCATTGGAATAGATATTACCCCTCGATTTACATCTTTTGCTAAAAACTTAATAGAGCAAAACAATTTGAATGACAGAGTAGAGGTTTTGGATATTCCAATTGAAAAATTTGCTAAAAGTGCTATAGGTCAATTTGACTTGATAATATTAAATCAAGTACTTCATGAAATGGACCACGATGAAGCATACAGGAGGAGTGTCTTTGAGGATTTATATTCTTTATTAAAGGAGGAAGGGATATTAATTGTAGGAGAAACTATTATTCCTGATGCTTTTTCTCCAAGAAAGGGATTTCAACTTTTTGATATCATGCATAAATTTCTTGAGGCAAAATTCGCAAGATTTTATGATGAAAAAAGTTTTGAGGATTTTATTGAATCAACGCCATTTAACAAAGCTGAGCTTATAAAAGAAAGAGGTGAATATTTTTGGGCTTTACAGAAACAAAAATAAGTATTAAGGAAAAAAATTAAAAAACCAGATTCTATATTAATGATTATTATTTTTCCAATTAAGGCAATATTAGAAGTAAAAAGGAAGAAGTTATATGAACAAAAATAAATGATTAATTAATAATAATAAATTGATTTAAATTCAAAACCATTTTATCTCAAACTAATTTATTAATTAGAATAATTTTCTTAATATAATTGCAAAAGAGAATATTAAAAAGGAGATTTTTAAGGTTATTTCATAATCATAATACAATATTTCTAAGAGTGAAATTCTATGGATGAATTAAAATGTGAAATCCTTATTATTGGTAGTGGACCTGCAGGCTTAACTGCAGGGATTTATTGTGCACGTGCAAATAGGGATGTAATAATTCTTGAAGGAAAAGAGTTATCGGCTTTAGAAAGAACTAAAGAAATTCAGAATTGGCCTGGGGAAATTGATATTAAAGGAAAACACTTGTTAGAAAGATTTAAAGCTCATGCTGAAAGTTATTCAGAAAATGTGAGAATTATTAATGATGATGTAATTTCACTTATGCTTGGAATGGGCGTAAATAGAACGTCAACTAGAACTGCAAACATAACTTCTGATGTTGTTATTATTGCTACGGGCGGAATTACTCGAAGAGAGATAATAAAAGGAGAGGATTCGCTACTTGGGTTTGGTGTATCTTATAGTGCCTTATGGGATGGCCCTTCATTTAAAGATAAAGTAGTTTATTTATATGGTAATGATGAAAAAATGTTAGATGATGCATTAACCCTTCAACAAATGGGGTGTATAGTGCGGATAATTACAAATATCGAGATTGATAACTTACCTGAAAAAGTATATGAAGTAAAAGAAGCAGGAATCGAGATTTTTGAAAATATGGAAATAATTGAAGTTGTTCCAAATTCAGAGGGGATTATACAAAAGATTTTATGCAAACCTATCAAACAAGATTCAGAAAATGCAGTAGAAATCAAAGAGTTTGAATTAAGTTGTTTATTTATTTTAACTCATATATCTTCTAATTCTCTCTTCAAAAAGGCGGGAGTAGAATTAGATGAACTAGGAAACATTAAAGTGGATGAAAATCAAAGAACAAATCTCAAAGGGGTGTATGCCGCAGGAGATTGTACAGGAGGACTTTTTCAAGTAGTTTTTGCCGCAGCAGAAGGTGCGCGAGCGGGAATAAATGCATGTAAATATCTTAGGCAATTAAAAAAAGAATGAGATAACCAATTAAAGAAAATTTAAAGAATTTTTTAGATTATTATTAGTATAATTGAATAAAGTAACAGACCTAGAGAGGTTTAATGTGTCAGAAAAAAAGGAATTTGATCTAATAATTATTGGTGGTGGACCTGCAGGATTAACAGCTGCAATTTATGGTGGAAGAATGGGTTTAAAGACAGCACTCTATGAACGTAAAGGTTTTGGAGGATTAGCAGGGACAGCTCCTAAGATTGAGAATTATCCCGGATTTGACAGTATTAATGGTCTTGAATTAACAGAAAAAATGAGGGAACAAGCTGAAAAATGGGGTACTACTTTCTTTTTTAATGAAGTCACTGCTATCAGTCCAAAAGAGATGACAATCTCAACTTATGAAGGTAAGACAAAAGCGAAATCGATAATCATTGCAACTGGTTCAAAACATCTATCGCTTGGATTACCTAATGAATATGAACTAGTGGGTAATGGAGTATCTTACTGTGCCACTTGTGATGGACCTCTATTTCGGGATCAAGTGGTTGCTACAGTTGGTGGTAGTAATGCAGCAGGCTTAGAAGTAATTTATCTATCAGGTGTAGCAAAACAAGTATATCTTATTCACAGACGTCACTGTTTACGAGCTGAAGCATGTATTGTTGATGAGGTTGATTCATTACCTAATGTTTCTCCTATGTATAATTGTACTATCGAAGAAGCAATAGCTAAGGATGATAAATTAGAAGAATTGGTTGTAAAAAATCATGAAACAGGTGAAATTTCTAAAATAAATGTAAAAGCTCTTTTTATTGCTATAGGAGTTGAGCCCCAGAGTGATTTAGCGAAAGAGGCTGGTATTGAACTTGATGAGGACAATTATATTAAAGTGAATAAAGATCAAGAGACTAATTTTCCTGGTATATATGCTGCTGGAGATGTCACTGGTGGAATACGACAGGTAACAACAGCAGTGGGAGAAGCTACAACAGCAGCAATGAATGCATATCTTTATATTAAAAAAGGTTGGTATGGAGATGGATTGGTAAAATAATCCATCTCTGATATATCATCAGCATATTACACTATATTTTGTATTATCACGGTAATTTCCATATAATATGGAAAATTACAAAATATCTGATTTCATAGAAGACTTCTTAATTGCAAAAGAAGTTGAAGAAGGATGCGCCTCCTCCACAATTAAGGCATATCGATACGATCTTCAGAAGTTAATTGAACTCATAGGGGATCTTCAGATAAATTCTCCATTATTACGACAGAAAATACGTTTATTCTTAAAGAAATTAAATGAGATGAACTATACCAAAAAGGGGATTGGTAGGAAAATTGCCTCGTTACGATCTTATTTCAAATTTCTAACTTTAAATGAGTTTATAGAGAAGGATCCTATGAGTACAATTAAAACACCCAAAATTAAACTTGAAGAAAGTTTACCTAAGTTTTTAAAAATTTCTGAGATGGAGAAGATTTTAGAGAAACTAAAAGACCGGCGGATATTTAATTCAAGAAAAAGTGAGCGATATTATCTAATTGTCCGATTATTATATTCCACGATGGCAAGAGTAAGTGAATTATGTAATATAAAAATTAGAGATATTGACTTTGAAAGGGGTTATCTTAGACTAAAGGGTAAAGGAAATAAGGAAAGAATTGTACCTGTGGATCAAAAAACCTTAAAAGTTTTTGAAGAACATCTTCAAAATAGAATAAGCTATGAATTAGAAGATTATTTATTAGTAAATACAAGGTACCAAAAATTAAGCCCTCGAGTAGTACAAACTGATATTAAGATAATAAAAGAGAAATGTGGTTTTAATGATTCGAAAATTATTACGCCTCATGTTTTTAGGCATACAGGAGCAACCCATCTAAGACGTTCAGGTATGGATATTAGTGAATTACAAGATATTTTAGGACATTCAAGTCCAAATACGACACGGATTTATGCAAAAAACGATATAAGTAAATTAAAAGAGTCTTATTCTCAAATGCATCCACTAAATAATTTAGATAAATTATAGAGATTATTTTAGTTTTTTAATTAAAAAATTTTTTATAGAAAAAACATAATTTAACAAGTATAAGAAAATTTATACTTAATTTGTTCTTTTAGTACTTATAAATCAAAATAATATACCAGATTTTCTCGATTTACCATGGACGAGGATGAATTCAGAAAACAATTTATGAAAAAGTCAGTCTTTAGACAAGCGAGCTCACTTGATTTGAGTTATGTGCCAGAAAAATTATATTGTCGCGATGAAGCTTTAAAAACATTGATATTTAATTATAGGAGAATTATGGAAGAGAAGGAACAACCTTCTGTTAGTTGCTTGATTTTAGGGAAAGGCGGAGTTGGAAAAACATGCACAGCGCGGTATTTTGGAAGAAATTTTAGAACTATAGCTATCGAAAACGATGTAAAACTGTTTTTAGAATATTTTAATTGTATCAATTTTCGCTCTAAAAGTAAAATAATCAGAGAGCTGCTTGCCAAGTATCAGCATGGTAGTGGTCGTGGTTTCAGTGATGATGAGGCTTTAAAGCTAATTCTTTCACAGTTAATCCGTGAAAATGGCTACATGTTATTAATTATTGATGAAATTCATCTTTTGAAATCTGATGACGTACTTGCATTTTTAGACATAGCTGAAACGTTTGGTCATCAAAACGCAAAACTATCATTACTTTTAATTTCAAGAAGTAAAGATTGGATGAGAATTGAAAATGAGAGAATTTTAAGTAGATTAAATGAAAAAATCCAACTTAAACCCTATGATTTTGATGAATCAATGCAAATTTTGAAATATCGTAGTGACTTAGCATTTAAGGAAAAAATTGTTGATGATGAGCTTTTAACAATGGTTTCTCAAATTGTAGCTGATCATAAAAACATGAGACATGGTATTGAAATTCTTCGAAAAAGTGGATCTTACTGTGATAAAGAGAGTTTAGATCGAATAACCGCTGATATTATTAGAGAAGCTTCCAATGACGTGTATCCTACATTTAGAAATGATATAATCGATCAATTAAAAGATCAAGAGATTATAGCTTTATATGGAATAGTTAGATCCTTAATCAATAAAGGAGAACCTTTCACTTTAGTTGATGATGCATTTGAAGAATATGAAGCGATAAGTGAAAATTATTCAATAGAACCTCATGTGAAGATGAGTTTTAGAAAATATGTCCGTCAACTAACTCAGTTAAAAATTGTTGCATCTAAAACTGTCAGGATTGAAGATGCTACACGTGGTAGACATCTTGAGATAACTCTGCTTGATATTCCTGCTAAAAAGTTAGCAGAACTGTTAGAAGATATTTTAGAAAGAAAATTTGGTAGTTAGATAATAGCACACTTTCACTGAATCAATACAAATCTTTTTGTTCTTAAAACTAAATAGGATTCTCTTGTTTTTAAGAACTTCTTAAATATTTCTGTTTTAATAACCTTCTTTTTCGGTTTTTGATTTACTATACCATTCAAGCCATTCTTTTCGCCGATTCTTCTTTTGTTGCATATCATCTCCCTCTGTAATGTTTTCATTCCTCACTTTTTTCCAATACCTGTCTAACTCATGCCGAGTCAACGAAAGTCCACATGATTGGCAGACGACATGTTTTATAGCTGAATGGTATTTCATAAAACCTCCGCATTCAGGACAGCGAGCCATTTAAAATACCATATTATTATATTTTTTTGTTTTCTGAGCTATTATTGTAATTATATATTATATTAATAGAATTAATTAGTGTTAAAATATTTTATCTCCTAAATTTTAAATTCTATTTATCAGCATGAATTTAACTGAACTATTTGTTAGTGAAAAGAAATGAAACCAGATGTATTTTATTTTACAGCCCGATCTCACTCTTACGAGCAAAGTATGAGCAAATTTAAAGGGGCTTTAGCATTGAAAAGACTTGGAATTGAGCAAAAAATCAAAAGTGGAGATAAAGTAGTGATAAAAACACATTTTGGGGCATTAGAAAACACAAGATATCTCCGTCCGAGTTATATCAGATTCTTATGTGATTATGTTAAAAGCTTAGATGGAGTGCCAGCAGTAGCAGAATCATGTGGATGGGGCGTCCCAGAAAGCGTTTCAGGTGTTCATACTGAGTATTCTGGTCGCTCAAGTGAGAGTGAATATTTAAAAGCAGCTTTAATGCATGGATTTACCAAAGAAACTATGGATGCTCCAATTCTGATGTTAGATGGGAAAGATGGAACAGATATTGAAATTCAAAAAATTGATGGAAAGATTTTCAATGAAGTCCTAGTCGCAGGACGCTTAAGAGAGTTTGATTATATGATAATGGCAACGCATTTTAAGGGGCATATAGGAGCAGGATTTGGAGGAGCTATAAAAAATCTTGGAATTGGGTGCGTTTCTAAAGGAGGAAAGGTTGAAGCACACACAGGAAAAGTTTTTGAGTTTGATTTTGATAATTGTAATCCAGAATGCAAGAATTGTGTTAATATCTGCCCAACAAATGCTTTATCTAAAGGTAATAGCAAGAGACTAATTTTTGATGAGAAAAAATGTAAGTTTTGTTACATGTGCGCTTCTGTATGTAAAGATAAAGCAATTAGTATTGGAAGTGTATCCCGTGAAGATTTTATAACTCAAATGGTTGATAATGCTAAAGGAGTGGTTAATTATTTTGGAAAGGAGAAAATATTTTATATTAATTACGCAATAGATATAACTTATCAATGTGACTGCACAGGTGGTTCAGATATCCCTTTTGTTCCAGATGTTGGAGTATTAGCATCATTAGATCCAGTTGCATTAGATCAAGCTACTATTGACCTTATCCATATGTCTTCAATTAGTCCTCACTCTATCCTTTCTGAAGTAGAAGGAATTCCTAACAAAGGACCGTTTGAATGGTTTTCACATATTCCTCGCTTTAATCAAGAATCGGGAGAAATGGATATGAATCGAGATGGAAAAGCATCAAATCATTGGCAAATACAATTGAAAGCTGCTGAAGAAATCGGTTTAGGAACAAGAGATTATAATTTAATTGAAGTAAAAATTGAATCAAAAAAGTAAATAAAATTTCTTTTTTTTTTTAAGATGTAACTGTCAAATTGTTAAAAACCATATATGGAAAAAATGAATTCTCAAAATACTCACGTTCTTTCGAAATGTATTCGCAATTATTAATCATTTTAAGTACATTACCACTTACATTTCCAAGTTTAATTGGATGCTCAATTTTACCATTTTTGATATAATAACCTATTCTAATTTCAGCTCCAAATGCTCCAGATAATAGACTAGGGTTTAACCAAGAGAATTGATCAATATAATAGCCTTCATTGATTTCTGAGATGATATCCTCAAAATTCATAGTTCCTGGTAGAATTTCAAAATTTGAGATATCATTATTGATAGCACCCATTAGTGATCTAATTCCATTTCCAGTTGATTTTTGATTCTCAATAAGTGCAAATTTTTGATCATATATGCGATTTTGAAATATTCCGTTTTTGATTACTTCAATTCTTTGATGTGGTGAACCCTCACCATCCCAACTATTAGATTTTAATCCGCCTTTCATCATCCCATCATCAATAATCGTGATATTCTCTGAAGCTGCCTTTTCATCAACTTTAAATCTGCTGATTTTTAAATGATGCCCTCTTCCCGAAGCATGAGGTCCTACTACAGGATTAATTGCATTATGTAATACAAAAGGTGAAAACATCACAGTCGCGCTACCATTTTGTTTTGGAGGTTGAGCTATTAAAGAATCCTGAGCTAATCTAACCCATTTTGCTACTCTCTGTGGAAAATTAATTTGATCTAATTCTTTGATGAATAAAAATGGCCAATATTCAGAGATTTTCCCCTTTTTTTGGGCTTTTAATGAAAATTCAATAAAAAAGTAGGATTTTAGAGTACTTAAATTTAAAGCATTACTATTTCTTATAGAAATCTCATCAATATGTACCCTTAAACGGCCAAAAGTAGGTTGAACTTCCTGATATTGCTTTATCTCAGAAATTAATTCTTCAGTTAAATCATATTTAATTGTCAAGGGATCTTGAACCACTTTTTTATCTGAAATTGACACATCACTATAAGAAGCTTGGCTAGGAAAGTGAAATTTTGAGCTTAAATTATTTTTTGCTATTGATTGACATGTATCAATGTTACATGCAATTTCATTTTCCTCCAATGAATTTCCCTTGATTATTCCAATACCAGTTTGATTTTCTTTCTGAGTTAAAATACGTAAAACATATTCAAATTCACTTATTTCTCTTTCATTGTCAACCTTTTCTTTTAAAAATATAGATTCGAAATTCTTCCGATCAATAAGGAAAATCTCATATTCTGCAATATTCTTGGATTTTATTTGTTGTTCTAATAAATCTAACTTTTCTTGCGACATTTTTTGTATCACCCTGGGCTAATAAGAACTTCTTTAATTCTAATATAACTACCACCATCAGTAACAGGAACACCATCCGCATGTCCCTTTCCGCACACACCTCCATGAAATTTCGTAGCATCATTACTTATTGCATCAATGTTTTGTAGTACATCTAAAACATAACCAGATAAAGCAATACTCTTCAATAATTTTGTCTTCTCGCCATTTTCAATTAAATATCCTTTCTTAGATGTGCATTGCATTCCCCCGCCTATGGGGTCCTCCATACCAAAAAATGAATGATTTACCATTACTCCATCTTTAATTTCTGAAATCATTTCTTCTAGTTCATAATCCCCAGGTTCAAAATATGTGTTAGTCATTCTTGGATGGATTACATGAGCATAATCCTGTCTCCTTCCATTTCCTTGCGGTTCTGCATTTAAGACAGAGGCAGTTCTTCTATCATAAATGAAATTTTTTAAAAACCCGTTTTCAACTAAAATATTTTTACCTGCTTTAATTCCTTCATCATCGAAAAAATAAGATCCTAATTCATTTACTACAGATGGTTTATCACAGATTACACATTTTTCTGAAGCTACCATTTTATTTAATTTGTCTTTTAGATAGCTTCTTTCTCTTAAAACTTGATCAGCTTCTAATCCATGGCCAAAACTTTCATGAGCAATAACTCCAGCCATGCTGGGATCTGCTATTACTGTAAATTTCCCTGATGGAGGTTTTTTAGCTTCTAGCATATCCAGAGAATTTTCAGCTATTTGTTCTAATTTAGCATCAGTAATATCATCAAAAATTTCATACCCTATCTCGCCGTCTTTTACATAATAATCGTAATCAATTTTAGTACCCTTTTTTACAATTGGAAAAATGAATAATCTTGTTCGGGGAATAACTTGCCTTAATTGACTTCCTTCATTATTAACGAAAATGCGTGTAAGATTGTATTCTAAATATTTTATTTGACATAATAGTATTCTTTTATCATAATTTTGAACAAATTTAAAGACTTCTCTTATTTTTTTTATTTTTTCTTCAATTGGGACTTCAAGTGTATTAATTTTAGGTTTGAGTTCTTTATTTAACTTCCATCCTTTAAATTCAACGATTTCATCTCCTTTATTCACTACTTTAGGTAATTTTTCTACAACACTATTAAGATCAGCAAAATTATCGAGCGCGATTTCTTTCCAAGTTCCATCAAACGTTCTTGCTGCTATACCAGAAGTTTTTACATTAACTGAAATATCCTCCGTAAATGGAGTTTTTTCTAAGATTACTGAAGACAGAGAATCATATAAAATATCAAAATATTGATTTTTTCGATTAAAATTGTTCGCAATCTCTTCAAAAGCAGTAAAAATTTGATCGTAAGATTGATCAATCATAGTTTAAAAAATTTGATATATAATATTATTTTTTTTATTTACTAAGCAATTAGATTTTGCAATGATATAGCTTGAAAGTCATAGGTTTTTGAGAGCTTCCAATTAGAATTAAATTTCAAAACTTTCTTCTTGATCTGATGATTTTATCCTTATATTTATATTATTCTCTAAATGACTTATACGTTTTTCCAAAATTGTCATTGTTTCTATAATATTATTTAGCACTTTGTTAGTTTCTCTGATTTCATTATGAAGGTCTCCAATTTGGTTGAGAATAAATTCCATTACCTTAGATTCACTAACAGGTTCAATTAACCAAGCAATTAAATTTTGTAGAAATTTTTGATTATCTAACGAATTTATTCCTATTCTTGAATTTACAGTAAATATATCAATATCTCCTATTGCTACTATCTTTCCGTGGCCAAATTCAGTGTAACCAGCTACAATTTGCTGTTTTTCTTCGTCTTTAGTCCATTGTTCAGTAGTAGTATTATAAATTTCAGACCAAACAGAATTTTCATTAGTTTGTAAGAGTGGTTTTACTTCTTTTGTAAGAAATAAGGAACAAGCACCACCAATTATAATTTCTCGTAAACCCTTTGTTATTTGATTTTTTGCATAATCCTGAATATGTAAAATACTGGAACAATTTTGGTTATTACTATTTAACTCTTTGATAAGGTTTTTCTCAAAATAAATCCCAAATTTGCTAGAAATATCATTTAAATTAGTTTTTTGAAGGTGATCTGCGCCATATTCACTTACTATTAATAAGCCCCCCCCATTTCTCACATAATCAACAATATGTTTGATTTCTAAACTTGAAAAAAAATCATCAATAGGGTTACCAAGGATTAATAGATCTACATCCTCAAGAATTTCTTTTGTAATCTGTTCATTCTCATTTTTTTTTATTTTAAGGACTAATCTATTAAGGAGATTATAAAATTCCTTGAATTCTTCTTCCTCAATGTTTAACATTTCATTGTGAGCGAGATCGATTAGAACGGTTTTTTTAAAAGTAGGCAAGATTCTTTAGAAGCTAGCTTTTTAATTATAAAATAAGTTTATGACTTACAAGAAAATTCATATATAAAAATCATTACCTATCTGTTGTAATTACGTTATTGCCATACCAAAAATTTTTTAAACTGTATAGAATAATCTTTTTTGGAACAAATATACAGTAGATAATTTAAAAAAATGTCAAAAGGAAAATGATTTATGAGCAATAATATAGCTATAATAGGATTATCGTGGGGAGATGAGGGGAAAGGAAAATTTGTTGATTATTTTGCTCAGAAAGCGGATATCGTCGTAAGATACAATGGTGGAAATAATGCGGGTCATACAATTGTTGCTAATGGAATTAAGTATAAATTCAAATTAATGCCTAGTGGGGCCCCTCTAGAAAAGGAATGTATCATAGCGAATGGTTGTGTCATCGATCCAAAAGTTTTACTTGAAGAAATTGAAAATCTAAAGAAATTAAAGAAAAAAATTAACTTAAAGTTAAGTTCTACTGCCCATGTAATTTTACCTTTTCACCGTATTCTTGATGGATTGGAAGAAAAAACAAAGGGAGAGTATGCTGCTGGAACAACTAAGAGAGGAATTGGCCCTACATATTCTGATAAAGCAGCACGGTGGGGAATAAGAATCTTTGATTTAATAAATCCCGAGATATTGAAACCCAAATTAGAAAAGTTATATAAAATTAAAAAAGAGTTAATAAATATTTATGATTCTGATTGGGATGTTGATTTAGAATCAATATATCGAGAATATAAAGCATATGGGGAACAATTAAAACCTTATGTCATTGATACTACTTATTATTTGAATAAAGCTGTTGATTCTGGAAAAAATGTTCTTTTTGAAGCAGCTCAAGGAAGCCTTTTAAGTATTGATTTTGGGATGTACCCCTATGGAACTTCTTCTAATTCGAATGCCCTAGGTATTAGTGCAGGTACAGGGATCCCACCAAAGAAAATTGGTAATATTCTTGGAATAGTCAAGGCTTATACTTCACGTGTTGGTGAGGGAAAATTCCCAACAGAATTATTTAATGAAACTGCTCATAAAATTCGAGAGCAAGGTCATGAATATGGAACTGTAACAGGAAGACCACGAAGAGTCGGATGGTTAGATCTTTTCAATATTAAATATGGAATAATAATTAACGGAGTGGATAAAATTATAATAACACTTTTAGACGCTTTACAAGGAGTAAATCCAATTAAAATTTGCACAGGTTATAATTTAGATGGTGAAATTCTTGAAAGTTGGCCAATCCAATCTGAAATTATTGAAAAGTGTGAGCCAATTTATAAGAGTTTCGAAGGTTGGGAAGAAAAGACTAGAGAGGAATGGTTGAATATTGCTAAAAAAGGATACGATGCTTTACCAGAGAATCTGAAGATATATATTCAATCAATTAGAGAAATACTTAAAACTGATATTGCCATGGTTTCGATCGGACCAGATCGGAAGGAAACTATAGTTTTAGAGGAAGTTGATTTTTAATTCCTTTTTATTCTTGTTTTTTTGTTATTTAAAGCAAACTAAACCAAAACGGTAAAGAACTTCTTTTGGAGGCCATTCTAAATTGAATTTTAATTTCTTAACTGTTTGAGTTACATCTATTCCAACTGCTTCCATAGAATATCTTATTTTATCCGGATATCGACAAGGTTCCCCATTATCATATGTACATCCTTTATTCTTTTTATTAAAACATATTCTACAATACCCATCCCATAAAATAAACTTTTCATCATAAAAATTTTGGTATTCAGTAGTGAATACTTTTATTTCTTGTTCTAACATATCTCTTAATAAATTTTTCATAAAAAAAGCATTTCTTATGTCGTTTTCATTCCTTTTGGGGTATTTTAATTTTTGCTTTTCAATATATTTCTTTATGTTGTATTTAACAAAAATAAGGTAGAATTTCTTATACTGAGATACTTCTTGTTCAAGAAATGGTGCCTCTGGTGGACAAGCCCATGAATGACCATAACTAGGACACTCAAAATTAGAATTTGTACAGTACTTCTGCACTTTTAAATCAAAAATTATATCCTTAAACTTTATTTCAATAAAAGGCAAGAGAAGTTTTATTATATTTAAAATAGTCTATTTGTAGTTAGTTATAAGTTTCTTTTGAATTTGAATGTCTTCATTACTAAATCAAAAATAGTAATTTTTTTTAAGAAATAAATGATATGTGTGACTATTACATCCTATTAGTTAAATTATTAAAATATTCTAAATGTGAAACAAATGAAATTAAAATTAAAAAGTGATAAAAGAAATCAGTTGTTAAACGCAGCAAGTAAATTTAATGAAGAAGTTTTAAATGGTTCACTTTTACTCCATGATTGCGTCAATGATCTAGTAAATGGAAGTTTAGATAAGAAAAAATTGGATGATGTTATACAATGTGAACATAATGCGGATCGAGCAAAGGAAAAATATATTGATTTGCTTTATAAAGATCAACGAGCTCTCCCTTTTCTGGTTGAAGATCGTTATAGGTTAATCAAATATTTAGATTTCATTTCTGATAGCTCAGAAGAGTTAGCAATGGGTTTAAAAGTCTATCCCTTCAAACTTTTTGATGATATTAAAGCAGAGATAAAAGCAATAAACGATTTGTATCAAGAAACTATTGATACATTGGTGGATATGGTAAATCTTATGGAAATTGATTTTAAAACTGCTTATCAGAAAAGCTTTCATATCGAAAAGTTAAAGCGAAGTGCTCGAGAAGCAAAATTTAAAATTCTGGAAGTAATATATAAAAAACCAGAAGAGAAATCTCTTCGAGTATATTTAACATCTAAAATTAGTATAAAAATATTTGATATGATTTCACGAGCTGAGGAGATAAGTGATTTTCTAAGAAGCTTGATTGTGAAATATCCAAGCAAATAATTAAGGGCGATTGAAATGGCTTTTTCAGTTATTCTAACAATATTTTTAGTTATTGCAATTATCATCGCATTTGGAATAGGTGCGAATGATGAAACTTTTGCTGGAATATATGGCTCGAGAATTTTAAATATGAAGCAAATTCTTATCTTAGCGACTATTTTTGCAATTTTGGGAGCATTTATACTAGGTGAGGCTGTGAGTAAAACTGTTGGTGATGATATTATATTAAGTATTGATAATGCTATTGTTATAACTATTTTGATATCTACTGCTATTTGGTTGATATTATCTTCTGCATTGGGATTGCCAATTTCTACAACTCATGCCACCATAGGGGCTATTATAGGTCTTGGTATAACTCCTATAGTGAGTATAGAATGGTGGACGATTGTTGAACTAAGCATATGGTGGATATTATCTCCAATAATAGGTTTTATTGCTTCATTTCTAGTCTATAAGCTAATGCATCATTATAAAGTAAAACATCTTAATGGTTTTCAGAGCTATGAAAAAACAGAAAGAATTTTTTCATATATTGTACTTATAGTTATTTGTGTTACTGCTTTTTCAAGAGCGGGAAATGATTGCTCAAATGCAGTAGGGATTGTAGTTGGGATTGGAGAAATACAAATAAATCTACTACTTCTATTAACTGGCTTGAGTCTAGCTGGAGGATTAATAGTATTAGGAAGAGGTGTTATTAAAAATGTTGGAAGAATTACAGAATTATATCCTAGTACTGCTTTTGCTACACAAATTCCTACAGCTGCGATCCTATTTATTGGAACGGCTCTAGGAATTCCTTTATCTGGTTCTCATATGTTAGTTGCATCTTTAATTGGCTTATCTAAAGCGAGTCATACTCCTGTTAAGAGAGGATTATGGAAAATAGTTTTAATTTGGTTCTTAACCTTCCCTATGGCAGGAATCCTTTCAATTATACTATATTTTCCAATTAATGCTCTATTACCTTTATAATTTTTATTTTATTATTCTTTCCAAATATTTTCTGTGTTACAAGGCACAGGAAGGTCTTTCATTGTTAATAAACCTGCTCTCGCTTGTATTACTATAGGTATTAAATTTGCAACTAAAGCAGAGGTACCTAAATCACCATGAACTCCTCCGATAATTTTTTGGTGTATATTTGGAGTTCCTTCGATTACTATACTGTCAAATTCCTCATGATCTCCAACATATGCAATAAAATCTAGGGTTATAATCTCTTTTTCATCTTTTTTTGCAAAAGCTTTGCTTTGTAAGCCACATACATAACCTTTTGGTACTTCTTCTCCATATGATGTCGTAAATTCTTTTTCTGTGATTATTTCTTTTGGAGGCAATTCAATAATATCATCATATTCAATACCTAAAGCTGCAACAATCATTTGAATTGATTGGGTTAAACCCACATGGCCTGTTATTTCTTTATTACTTATTTTTTTATGAAATTCTTCAACAGTCAATCCAGTTCCTATCTTTTTCTGGAAAGGAACTCTTCTTTTTGCAGAATTCATCATTCTTGTCACCTTTATTGAAATAATATTTTGACATGGAGCTGTAATAACGATTGGCAATAAATCCATAAGATAACCAGGATTTATTCCTGTTCCAACAATGGTAACATTTTTTGATTTTGCTAGATGATCTAATTCCTTAGAAAGCTTAGGATGATCTTGAAATGGATAAGATAATTCTTCGCATATAGAAATTACATGACATCCAAATTTAACAACTTTGTTGATTAGTGGTACTACTTCCTTTATAGATGAAGAGGTCGCAATGACAGCTAAATCAATTCTTTTTTTAGTTAGAACTGTATCTAAATCAGGATCAATAGTGAGGTCAGTCTCATAATCAATCTCAGGTAACTCACTTAATTTCTTGCCTATCAGTTTAGGATTAATATCTATAACTGCTATAAGATTTATATTGTTCCTTTTAAGTAGCAAATTTGTTATTAATCTACCCATAGGACCCAAACCAACTTGAATAATATTGAATTTTTTCCTCATATCTTCTTACTTATTTAAATAATTATAATAAGATTCATTGTTTGAATCTTTTAATAAGTTTAATTTTCGTAAATTTTAATTAAATATTTGTTGGGAAACAGGTTCCCCGATATCTCTCACAACTTCTTGAATTTGAACTAAGTGCTCATGAGTATGAGCCATAGAAATGGAACCTAATCCATGTAATCCAGAAATATTTCGATTGAAAAGAGCTATCTGTAATAAAGCTTCTCTATTTTTATCCTTGAATTCAATTATTTCCCTTATTGATGGTTCTTCAATCCTTTTTGTCATTGCGTGAAGTATAATCATTGATTTATATCCTTTTGCAATAATTTTTAAGTTCTCTTCATTAAAAAACTGATTTAGTTTATTTAGAAGTCTTTCACCTTCTTGATTTATTCGAAGATAATTCTCTTGAGAATTCTTTAAAATATTTAGCGTTGTTAATCCTGCAATCATACTAAGTGGAAATCCAGAGAACGTTCCTCCTCCAATTAATATTTGGTTTTTAAAATTAGGACTGGATTGTTCAATAATTTCTTCTTTTCCCCCAATAGCTCCTATTGGCATACCTCCTCCAATAATTTTTCCCATAGTAGTTAAATCTGGTATTACACGTATTTGATTCTGAAATAAGCCATTTTTAAAACGATAACCAGTAATTACCTCATCGAAAATAAGTAAAATATCATATTTTTCAGTTTCTTCTCTTAATCTTTTTAAAAATTCATGATCTACTGAAAATCCTCCACCTCCGCCTAAAATAGGTTCTAAAATAATAGCTGCCAAGTTTTTAGAATTTTCTTTAATCAGCTTGAAAACATTATCATTATTGATTTCAAAAGCTATTATTCCTGCTTCTTCTGGTGTTGGGAGACCGGGAGGAGAAATTTTTGCATCTAAACTTCCTACAGCATAATAAAGTGTATCATTAGCTCCATGCCATCCAAGTCCAGCTTTAGCTACAGTTTTCCTTTTAGTGTATGCTCTAGCAAGCCGTGTGGCATACATTGTTGCCTCTGTTCCACTAGTACAAAATCTCATTTTTTCTATTCCGGGATTATCTTTTATTATTCTTTCTGCTAGTTCAACTTGATATTGTGTATTTGTGCCAAAATGCCATCCATTTTTTAAGTGTTCCTTGATAACTTCTTGAACTTGAGGAGGGTTATGGCCTAAAATCATCGCAAAATGACCATTCCAACAGTCAATATATTTATTGTTATCAATATCTATAACATATGGTCCATTAGCAGAATTAACGAAAACAGGAAATGCTCCAATTAACGGGAGACCAAATGTTCTAATATTGTGGGAGATCCCTCCAGGTAAAAGTTTTAGAGCTTTTTCCCATAGTCTTTTTGACTTAGGTCTACTTTCATGAAACTTTTTTACTTCAGACGCTAAAAACATTTAAATCATCAAATTCTTTTATTTAGCATTGCTTTAATATTTGAATATTTAAGAGAGAGTTCCAGTTCATATCTACAATATTAAAAATTATGTAAAAAGAATTATCAAAGTTTATATGTAAACTTTATTAATCTAAGTTTAAGGAAATGGAGCAAGAAAAAGATGAAGTAATTGACTTCTCAGGAGAAAAATTCAGCAGTTTTTCAATCCCATGTTCTGTTGGTTTGTTTATAATGTTTTTTGCAGCTATAATAAATTTGATTATAATGGTTGCATTTCCAGGGACTTTTTTGAGTCTTTACATAAGTCTAGGAATTATTATTGTATTTGTTTTATACTATTCTTACATTTTAACACAAAATCCAGGAAAAATTAGAAAATTTTCTATTTCCATAGAAGAAATTGAAGTTATTCTCCCCAATATTCCTATTTTTTCTATTAAATGGACTGATTTTGAAAAAATAGAAATTAGAATGAAGAAATTAGAGATTAAACCGTTCTTACGGTATGAAATTCATTTTAAGAAAGAACGATCTGATGAGACGCTTGATATAAATCTGTTTCATTTTCATAAAGAAAAAATCGATCAAATCTTAGTATTACTAAAGGATTACTCTAGTACAATGAAAAAAGAATTTAAAGCTGTTCAAGAAACAATTGTTTCAGGCATTATTGAAGTTGAAGATCTTAAAATTTAAAGTATAGATACATTAATCAATTTTTGCTCCACATGTAGGACAATTCTTATCAGAAGCACCACAAGTTGCGCCACAAATTTTACATAGTTTTATTGATACGGCTCCTCTTTTCCTTGGTGGCTTTAAAGATGTTATAGATATCTGTTTTTCTTGTTCTTTAGATTTGGGAATTTCTGATATCATTTCTCGCTTATTATTTTTAGTTTCAATCGTGATTTCTTTTCCAAAAAAGCCACCAACCCTTATTTTTTTCGTTTCTATAGGGGGTACTTGTTCAATTTTTTCGGCAGTAATTTCTTTTGATTCAACTATAGATTGTTCATTTTCAAGATCTTCTGGTACTCTTGTCTCTAAGATATGTTCTTTTAGATCTAGTTCAGGAATTTCTTCTTCCAACTCTTCTTCATGTATCATTTCAACGAATTCTTCATCTATCTTCAAAAGCGTTTCACATTGAGGACATCGGAATATGTAGTTGAAGCCTATATTCTTTGCTAGTGAGTATTTCGCAGCACAGCAACTATGAAATTTAGCATCGCAATTAAAACATTTATGTATTTCATCAGAGTGAGCTTCACAAATAGGACATAATTCTTGTTCACAAATATTACATATTTCTTTATCTTCAGGAGATAAACTAATCAGATCTACTGCTAATCGTTCATAAAAAATTTTATCTTCTTCTAAAGTCTGTTCAATGTCATCAGTTTTAATAACTTTAAATTCTTTTTTGTTTTGAATTAAAGAACCCAAAATATTTGGGAGAAGTTTTTCATTTGGGCAGTAAAATGTACCTCCATGAGTTTCACTTGAAATAACTTTAAGTTTGACGTCATCTTCGTAAAATTTCTCATCTCCTACACGTATTATATCAATAAATGCCGAAAACTTTTTTGCTTTAATTAATAAATCATAAAGCGCATTATAATAATCTTCAGATAATCTACTAGGAGTGTCTGAAATTATTATAACACGATAGTTTTTTCTTGTTTCACGACTTTTCCGGAAAATATATGCGAGGATTTCATATAATCCATTTTCTAAATAACTCTTTTTATCCTCTCTTTTTTCCCAAGATTCATTTATTGTATTCAAAACTGTTTCTGCATCTTTTAAATCGTAAACGCTAATAGGATTATCATCTTTTTGAAATAATACCACACCATAAGATGTTAAAACATTATACTTATCCTTTTCTTTAATAAAAGCATTTAAAGCTTTCATTACAGGTTTTTTCTTAAGAAAATCAGACACTAAATCAATGTAGAATATGAATTCTTCAGAATTTACAGCTTCGGTTCTAGGTAACATTTTAACATCAATCGTAAAACTTTAAAAAAATAATAACATAAGTTTTATTTATTTTTATCTTTTATTCTAAAAACGCTTTGATCTCTTTTGTCACTTTTTCTTTTTAAAATAATTTTATTAAAAGACTATAATATTAATGTATTATAAAACTCAATTTTCTTCTTGTGTTATAATTTATATCCACAATTTAAACATTTAAATTGCTCGGAATCATTTTGTGTACCACATTGCTGACATATAATAAAAGTTGGTTTCTTCCTCTCTCTTTCATTTATTGAAGATATTAATTCTCTTGATGCTGATTCTCCTTGTGTTATAGTTCCCAAGGATGGTTTAAAAGTAGTTTGAGTAACTCTCTCATATACGATTTTGTCACCAACTTTCTTAACAGTATAAGCTTTTCCAAAAAAGCCACCAATGCGAATGGTTTTAATAGGTTCTCCTTCTGCTGCAACTGTTAATGATTCTAATTTTTCACCATTTTCATGTTTTTTAGTAGGAGATATTGGTAATGGTTTTACTTCAGGAATTTCTTTGGTCATTTTTTTCGATACTGTTTCCTCTAAATATTCACTTACGGTACTTACTTCCACTTCCCCAGATACTTTTATAATTTCATCTTCCTCTATTTTTAAAAGTACATCACATTCTTTATTTGGGCAACGAAAAATATTAGGTATACCTATATTATGATTTATCACATAATTAGTAACACAGCAATTATGGAAACTTGAATTACAATCTGGACAAACTAATGGGATATCATAAATATCCATACATACAGGACAAACTTCTTCATTGCAAAAATGACATACTAATCCTTCTACATTTACAGGTTTTTTGAGAGATTTTGCTAAATGATTATAAAAGGCATAATCTTCCTGGCTAATTTTGATGCGATCGGGTTTATCTTCAAATGTAGTCACAAATTGTTTAGTTTTCACTAACTTCTTAATTACATCAGAGAATTCTTTTCGATCTTTAATATAAAAGATTCCACCTTTAGTATCAGATGCTAACATATTCAATTTTACATCATCACTGAAGAATCTTTCACTGATGCCGGATACCCTTATGATATCAATAAAAGTAGGAAAATTTTTAATTTTTGACACAAGATTAAATAATGCGTCTTGATAACCTTCAGATAGATCTGAGGGAGTATCTGTAATAACGATAATTCTATTAAACTTAGCTTTTTTTCTTACTGTCTCAGCTATATAAGAGAAAATATAGAATAATCCATTTTCAAAATAACTCTGATCTTTTGGGCGACTTTTCCAGTTTTCTTCAATCGACTTTATAATTATTTCAGAATCTTTTTTATCATTTATAAAGATTGGATTTCCTTCTTCTTGGAATATCAGAAGAGAATAATGCCCCTTTATATTTACTTTGTTTTTTTCCTCAATATAATATTTGATTGATTTTACTATTTCTTTCTTTTTTATTAAGTCTTTTGTTAAATCTAAGTAAAAGTAGATATCTTCAGTCATTTATATCACATTTGTCGTTAAGGTTAAAATGTATCTCTAATATAATTAATAATCTTAATGATAAAACCTCCTTAAATATTTTATAGAAAAGAAATAGATAAAATAAATATAAATAAAAATTCAATTTATATCAATTAGTCCAAATTGTATAAAATGTATAGGTGTAGAATGAATGGATGATTTTTTACGAAAAATGCAGCTTTCTGAATATGCAATAGACATATATCTTAAATCATTAGGTAAATTTCCACGATCTTATTATGAATTATATAGTATTGTTCCAAAAGCATCTGAGGAAGAATTTAACAATTGCTTAAATGAGCTTAAAGAAGCTGGATTATTAGTCCAGATATCACCCAAAAAGCCCAATATATTAACCCAATATTCCACTTTACCTCCAATCCTTCCAATTTTAAATTATTATCATAATATTGACCTGAATTTAATAAATATTAAAAATTCAATTCAGGAAATAATGCTTAATTCAGTAGCGAAAATTTTTGAGGAAAACAAGATCATTGAGTTAGAGACTATTTTGAAAGAATTTAAAGAAGTTAAGAAAGATATTGATGAGGATTCCATTATTCAGAAACAAGAAGTGGAGGATATTGTTGAGGGAATGGAAGAACTAAAAAATATTAAGAATAAAATCTCAGATCTTCACCAAAATATTAAAAGCATTACCCAAACAAAATTTTCAGACTTAATAAAAACAATTAATTCTCTTAAAGCAGATTTAACTGGGAATATAAAAAAGAAAGATGTTATCTCTCTTGTTGAACAGCTTTTTAAAGACAAATTTGATAATATGGTGGGAGATTTCACCAATAATTTACATGATGCTATTGAAAAAGAATTCGATAATATATCTAAACCAATAGATAAAACCTCAGAAATGATCTTTCAATATAGAAATGATTTTAAAATGCTTCTATTAAATATGTTGACTAATTTCGAAACAAATATGAATAGTGTTCATGATTTGATTAAAGAGAATAATGAAAATCTATCAGCTGCAATTAAAAATGTTGAGACTAAAATTGCAGATAGTTTAAACACAATTATTCAGAATTCTATAAATGAAGTTTCAAACCTTAGTAAACCAATTGAGAATGTAATGAAAGATTATCTTCATGAAATAAGTATTATTGATAAACCTTCATTCTACAATATCTGGATAATAACCAGTATAACTAGGATTAATGATGCAATTCAAAATCTTATATCACATTCTAAAGAAAATTTAACAATAATAATTCCCTATATTGAAAATCACATAGCAATAGAGCAATTTGAGAAAATTGCAGACAATTTAAAGATAAAGATAGCCGCTTCAGAAGCCCACACTAATAGTATTGTCAAAAATTTTAAAAATATTACAAATATAATATATAAAACTTATCAAAACGAAGATTTAATTGTTATTGAGGCTGATAAGAATCAATTCTTTTTAGGAATCATTCAAGATTCGAAGGATCCATTAAACGACTTTATTGGGTTTGGATGTACGTTTAAACCATTAATCGAGATAATACAACCGTTAATCAACACTATATGGGAAAATGCTTATTCAGATACCTTTCACGCTACTCAGAAAGTAAAAACTGAAATAAGTAAACCGACACCACTTAAAGTACTTACAACTGCTAAACCTATTGTTATAACAGCAACTCCATCTGAAAAGATTGCTAAAAAACCTAAGAAATCAGATGAGAAAATAATAAAACCACCAATTTCAGTTCCTAGCCAAATACAAGAAATATCTAAAGATGATAAGAGATCTATTAAAACTCCATCAATACAAACTACAACCCCTATTACTCCAAAACCTCAGATGATAGATTTAAAACAAAAGTTAAAAGAGACGATTGATTTTTTAGCAGTCGCACAACCTGAAGCAGATGATAAAGCAGGAGTAGAAATCAATAATGCCTTTACTGTTCTAATCCAGAAGTTAGATAATCTTAAAGGTGATGAATTTGGGAAACAATTACAAGATATTGCTGATTTAATATTAGAAAAAAAAGGGTTCTCAGTGACCTTACATAAGATAAGAAGTATAATAAATAAGTTTAGAGAAAAATTCACTTTATTAGATGAAACTGATAAAAAAGAAATTTTAGAGCATATTCAAACTTGGAAAAGTAAGTTGTTCTAGGTAATTCTCTTTGAGGGGTTAAATAAAATTAAAGACGATTAGGGAGGAGCTAAATTTGATTTACTTTTTGTTTTAAAGTAAAGAAAAAATCCCCTTATAGTTAGCATTATGATGAGAAAGAATGATGCTAGAAAAAATATTGATACTATAATCGATGTTAGAAAATTAGGTGAACTAACACCAATTATTCCAAAAATTGGACAAAGAGGGGCAACTATAATGAATAATATATAGATTGTTTTATCTTTTTCACCAAAATGAATATAGGTAGTTATATTAAACCACCCGATTAGAATTAGAATGATCGGAATTAAATATGATGATATGTCCAGAAAAGGGTACGTATTGCCGCCTATTGCAAACGCATAAAAATAGTTTGCATAGAAATAAGTTATTAATAATAACGCGCTTATTGGGGTTGGTAATCCTGTGTATCCTGGACTTTCAGTTATATTAAATCGTGCTAATCTAAGCATTGCTCCAATAGCAAAACAAATTGCCCCAATTATTATAAAAATATCAAAAAAATTACCAAAATTAAAAGATTGGTAAGTTAAAACAGCTGGGGCTATCCCAAATGTAAGTGAATCGCTTAAAGAATCCATTTGCTTCCCCATCTCATTAACTGTTTGAGTTTTTCTAGCGATATAGCCATCAATCATATCTGTACCAAGCGAAATAGATATTAAGAAAAAACCTAAGGAAATAGATTCGCGACTGCCGATACAAGCACATATTAAAGCTATAATTCCAAGAGAAGTGCCTATAAGTGTAATATAGTCTTTTAATTTCAATAATTTTGGAATGGATGACATTTCTAATCTTACTATTTTTTTATATTAATATTAATTAAACTGTATCCAATTAAAATATATTTATGAAGAAGCAATTAATAAGCTTACACATAACTTTATAAAACCACATCACCTTTCACTAATCAAACAAAACTTAATCATTAAAAATCAGAGGAAAAAAAATGCCATATTGTCCGAATTGTGGGGATGAAATAACCGATCCTTCTCAAAATTTTTGTGAAAAATGTGGTTCTCCTATACCTGAGAGTTTAAGATCAGGACAAACTGTAGCACCTCCAATAACTACGACACGACCAAGTACAACTCGCCCAGGAGGGTTATTTGATATTAATCGGAATTATTATATTCTCAAAGAGAAGTATTGGGATTGGGGAAGCGGTGAAATCTTAGATGAGAATAACCAGATTATTGGTAGAATGAAACGGGTTATTCTCAGCATAAGGAGAAGAGTAGAGTTACAGGAAGTTGATGGTACCATTTCAGCAACAATTCACGCAAAAATTGTATCTGCTCGTGGTGCCCAGGATTTAAAAGACCCTCAAGGGAATTTAATTGCCCGTATTAAGAAGAAAATTTTGTCATTTTTCAGACCGGTGTTTTACTTAGAAGACCCTAACGGTGTACAATGGTTTCGGGCTCAAGGTAAATTCATGGGGTGGAGTTATAAAGTTTATGACGTTACCACTGGAAAAGTTGTCGCAGAAATCGAAAAAGCGGATAGATGGAGAGATATATTCCTTGGTGGGTTGCTTGATTTTAAAGACACTTATGCTTTAAGAATTCTTGATAATGAAACTGATCGCCGAATTCTTGTAGGATTTGTTCTTTCAATAGATAATGTTCTCCACGATATGTAATAAAAATTAGATTTTTTTTTAATTTTAAAAACCATTTTAACCTAAATATTCCATTTTGTTTTTTAAAAAATAAAATTTTTATAAACGTAATTTATATTTTCTATAAAATAAGGAAATTTGAAAAGAAATTTCAAATTTTTTTAAAAAATTATCAATTAAATCCTTAGATATTGAAATATCATTGAATAATTACGATACTGATTCAAAATGGCAGAATTTGAGAATTTTATGGTATATGGATTGGATGATTCTGGAGAGAGGATTAAATTAGACATAAACGAAGAAGATCTTCAGAGGAATTTGCATCCAGAACAAGTTCTAGTAATAATTAAAGAAGAATTAAGAAGGATCTTCATCTGGAAAGGCCCAAAATCACCTGTTCGAAAAAGGTTCATTAGTTCTAGAGTAGCACAAGCTCTTCAAGAAGAGTTGATGAAGGATGCAAGATACCATCGTTGTAAGATAGTTTCTGTAGATGCAGGAGATGAACCATCAGAATTCTTAAATGCTTTTAGATTAGAATCAATGGAAGTGACTGAACGGCTAGCGGATATGCGTTATGTTCGAAACATTGAACGAGAAAAGGGAGTTCAAGCAATTATTACAGATGCAACCCCAAAAATGACCAAAGAACAATCTGAAGAGGAATATTTCTCACCAGCCCTACAAGATACTAGTACAAAAATAGTTATGTCTTCTTTCGCTCAAAGTTCTCCATCAACGAAAAGTAGAACTACAATAGTAAAACCTTCTACGATATCCAAAGCAATTGGATTATCGGAAGGACAAATACAAAAAATAAAAGAAAAAATCCTTAAAAAAGAAGTTTCTAATGGGCATAAACGATCAAATCTCATTTTAGGCCATACTCTTTATGCTGCAGTATCAAAAACTGCAAAAGTTTTTGGAAAAGAAGTTGAAGAAACTGATTGGGAGCCAGTTAAAAAAGTCCCCCAAGACATGATAGAGTTAAATAAACATATATTAAGAGTCTATTTTGATGAAAAAAAGGGTATTGTTGAGGCTGTGGAAGTATTAGAAAAAGAAGAAAAACAAGGAATTGAAAAGGAAACACCTATGAAGCCTGTTTCCGGTAAAGGGACTTCTAAGCAACAAATTATAGATTTTAACTCAATGACTGTCAAAGATCTGAAAGCTTATGCCCAAGAAAATCAAATAGATTTACCATCTAATGCAAGAAAAGCCGAAATAATAGAAATTTTAGAAAAATCTCAGGAGAATAAACCAAATACTCGAAGAGAATTACCAAAAATTCCAAGTAAAGACGATTAGACTTTGAGTCATTAAATTTAGAAACTTAAACTTTTTCTATAATATTTTTTAAAATCCTTATAGATTTTCTATATAAAATTAGAAAAAATTATATTTTTTAAATAATATCAGAGTTATTTTCTTCTAAATTTTCTTCTTTTTCAGGCTTATCTTTATCCTTCTCCCTACTCTCTGGTTTTCCTTCATGTAACATCTTCTCTTTAGTCTTTTTTTTAATTTTTTTCAGTCCTTCAATTGCTTCTTTCCTTACTAATGCGCTTTCATCTTTGAGTGCTTTTGCTAATACATCTAAACTATAAGGATGGTGAAGGTCTCCCAACTCATCTGCAGCTTCCTTTCTTACATTTTCATCAGGATCATTTAATAAAACATATGTAAGAACTCCTAAAACTGTATTATCCCCAAAGTCTCCTAAAGTGTCAACAGCTTCCTTCCTTACTTCCGGATCTGGATCTGTAACTGCTGTTGTAGCCAATTCTCGTGATATCTCATCTCTCCCAATAGGATCAATTCCGCTTAAATCAACACCACAGTATTTGCAAAAATTGTGATCTATTTTAATATCTCGTCCACACGCCGGGCAAATTCTACGAGTACGGAAATCTATGAATGACCTTTGAGGTGGACTAGGTGTCTGTTTTACCCTATAAGGATTAATATTTGGATCTGATCTAAATTTTCTATCCTTTGCCATAATTCTCTTAAGAAAAATTTATTTCTTTAGTATGAATAATGTTCTTTTTATTTTTAATTTTAATTTAATTAAAAGTTAAGTGTAAAAAAAAAGAAGAAATAAAGACTTGCTACGCAATAGTTACATCCTTGTTAAGATATACATCTTGAACAGCGTTGAGTATTTTAATTCCTTCTGGAGTTGGTCTTTTAAATGCTTTCCTTCCCAGTATTAAGCCCATACCTCCTGAACGTTTATTAATGACTGCTGCTGTTACTGCATCTTGAAGATCGGTTCCTCCAGATTCTCCGCCTGAATTAATAAGTCCAGCTCTTCCCATAAAGCAATTTGCTACTTGATAGCGATTCCATTCAATTGGATGGTCCGTTGCTAATTTTTCATAGACAAGTTTATCTGTCTTACCAAAATTTAAGTCAAGGAACCCTCTATTAATAGTAGATAATTTTTGCTTAATGATATCTGCTTCAATTGTGACTCCCAAATAGTTAGCTTGGCTTTCTAAATCATTTGATGTGTGATAATCCTTTCCATCTTTTATAAACTCTTCAACATTTCTTAAATAGCACCAAAGAACACAAACTAATCCTAATTCATGCGCATATCTAAAAGATTCACTGATTTCTTGGATCTGACGTCTAGATTCAAAAGAGCCGAAATATATAGTTGCTCCTACTGCAGCTGCCCCCATATCAAAAGCTTGTTCTACATTAGCGAATAGAGTTTGATCTGAAAGGGTGGGTTTTGTAAGTAATTCATTATGATTAATTTTCACTAAAAATGGAATTTTATGAGCATATTTTCTTGCGACAGAACCTAGAACACCAAGAGTGGAGGCAACTGCACTACAACCTCCGTTTATAGCTAATTTGATTATATTTTCAGGATCAAAATATGAAGGATTAACAGCAAAACTAGCTGAAGCTGAATGCTCAATTCCTTGATCAACGGGCAATATTGAAAGATAACCCGTCCCTGCTAATCTCCCCCTTTGATTAAACAATCGTTCCATATTATTCAGCACTAAATTATTCCTATCCGAATGAGCTACAACTCGATCAATAAAATCTGGTCCAGGGAGATGAATATTTTCTTTTGGAATTCCAGTACAAACATGAATCAATAAACTAGCAGCATTTGGCCCTAATATATTTTTAATTTCATCTAAATTCATTACTTTTTCATCAAATTTACTTTTAAATTAAAATTAATGAAGAAATAAGAGTCCTAAAATAAAATATTTATCCTTTGATTTCTTTAAAAATGAATGATTTTTAGAAGGGATTTTAAAAAAAAGAAAAATATCAAATTATTTAATGGCATTAGTCCCATTAAAAAATTCTTTTAATAATTCTGATATAAGGTTATAATTACCAGAATTGACTCTGGGGCTCCCACTTTCCAGTTTTAGTAAGACTTTCTGTTTCTCTTTTCCATTAGTCTCTAATTTTATCACTAGTTTTTTAGTTTCATATTTCGAAACCTTAGTATTTGATATTGGCTCATTCCATAAACTATCAATCTTATTACCTACTTTCTCTTTAATATTAATTGGTTCTAATTTGGGACTATTAGATATTTTTATTTTTTCCATTTTCATTACTCAAAAAGCATGAATTCAATAACTTATATTGAACACTATTATTTAAAGTCCTATTATAGTTCAAATTCTAATTCAGATTTATGTTTTCAAAACAGAAGGTTTTTTTTTAAAATTCTAATATTCAAATATGCCTGATGAGTTCGACTTTAAGAATTATAAATCGATGGAAGAATATAGTAAATCAGTTGAAGGTACAAGATATTTACATGAATTATATCTGAAAGCAGTTAATCATCCCATAAGGAGAGAAATTTTAAATATAGTGAATATTTTTAATCGTATTTCAAAAAAAGATTTGTTAAATAAACTTATCGAGGATAAAATTCTCGACGATGAATCTCTGTTTAATTATAATATCGATTTTTTAATTAAAGCATTTTGTATCAAATCTACAACCGATGAAATCTCAAATGAGATTTATTATGAGATTACCCAGA
>JBHLNL010000027.1:0-28071 GCA_048941605.1 Promethearchaeota archaeon
AAGATGCTATTAAAATTTGTAAAGCGGATAAACGTAAAAGAGTAACAGCAGCAGATATTCGAAATGCTACAAGATAAGCGCTTCAGACTTAAATAATTAAGATTTTTTTTTCTTTTTAATTTTTTTTAATAATTCTCAAAGAATTCATTAGTTAAATATTTACTAATATTATTTTCCAACTTCTTTTTAACAGCTTCTAGTCCTTCTGGTAATATACGTGTTTCACCCACTATGTCTATGAATCCAAGTTCAGAACCATATCTCGGAACTATATGAAAATGTAAATGGTCAATACTGCCTCCTGCATCTTTCCCTTGATTAATACCAATATTATAACCTTTAGGATTATATAAATCATTAACCATTAGTTGTAAGCCTTGAATAGCGCGGAATATGTGAAGAATCTCTGGTTTGGTGAGTTCAAGAATTTTTGTCTTGTGTTGAGATGTTGCAACCATAAGATGAGCAGGGTTATATGGATATAGGTTAAGCAGAACAAAACATATATCATCTTCATAAATCTTTAGTGATTTAACTCTTTCATCATTTTCTTTTACAGCACAGAGGATACAATCTACATTTGGTCTTGCTTTTCCTTGAACATAGTCAAGTTTTCCTAGAGCTTGCAACCACTTTTTAAAAATTATTTTTCACCTTAGGTTTAAAAAACAAAGTTATGAATATAAAGAATAATCTGAATCGGATGTGAATTCTTTGGATTTCAAAAAGTCTTCTGGTTTTATTTTACCAGCACAATATTCTCCTAATATAATATTACTGTAAGCCCCACAATCAAAAACCTTTCTAATAATTTTAAAGAAGGAATTTTTGGAGATATATTCTTCTTTGCTTAGAAAAATTTGATCTATTATTTCATATCTGTAATTCTTCATATCTATTCGATAAAAAACATCCTTTAAAAGAAATAATTTCCTTAAATCCATAAAATAGTTTATCATTTTATTATTTTCTAAGGAATTTAAAGCTTTTATATGCGGTTTCGAGATTTGAACTCCTAAACTCACGACGATTAAATTTTTATTCTTAGGTCGAACCACAACCATATTTCTGCCAATTTGACGGCCCAAAGGATCCTTTCCAGGAGGAAATATAAATTGAAATCCAAAATCAAGTTTAGGATCAGGTACTTTTCCTCTTAATAATCCTTCATCCAATAGATAATCTTGAATTAATTGTTCTATATTACTATCTTTACTTGACATTATAATTCAGTAAGAGTAAGAATGAATTGAGTTTTAAATTATTTTTCAAGGGAATATATAATTCATTACTTCCAAAGAAAATTAGTATTTGCCTTTTGGTCTAGGTTGAGGCTCAATTCCAGCGGATTTTAATACTTCGATATTACTTTGTAAATCTTCAAGAGGAGTACAATAGATGACTTGAAGAGAATCTAAGTCAATGTAGATCTTACCAACAATACCTAGTCCCTTTAGTTGGTTATCCTTATCAATAAACGTATGGTCTATATTCATTTTAATCGCTTTCTTACCCCCCTCGAGTTCTACTAAAGAGGGTTGACAAGCAGTAAATCCAGGCCCTCGATTTTGAAGTAAATAGTTCATTAAGGCAAAATCTAACTCATCATTGATTTCTCCTTTCTCTTGAATGATTTTAATTATGCTTGGATCTTGCATGTCTAATAAAAAATATTTTATTTAGATAAAAAAGAGTCGAACTAATTTTTATTTTTTTGGTTAATATATTAATTTGAAAAAAAAAATTTAAAGTAATGAAATAATTGACAAATCATTAATCCTTTTCTTCACAAATAACCTCATCTACACTGTGTAGAGCACAATTAATTGTTCCAAGTGTTTCTGTTATTTCTTCTAGAGAGAGATTAATTCCCTCGATGTTTATATGCAGAGAAGCAGTTTTTTGATCTAATTCATCTACTTTAACGCTAACTCTTGATACTCCAGTAACTTTCATTAATTCTTTAGCCACAATATATGAATCGGGTTGATGAGGTTTGAGAACATCCAAAAGAAATTCTACTTTCATTATTTTATTTTAAACCCTTGTATTTAATTATACAATAATAGTATTTTTAATTAGTTTATTAATTTTTTTTTTAATTTATAAAAGTTTCTCAATTTCTTTTATCAATTCTTGAGGTATTTCACTTTCTTTAATTATTTTATCTGCTTTTTGAAAGGATTCTACTTTTGCTAATTTTGTGTGTATGGCTATAGAATATGCACCTACATTGATAGCTGCTTCAATATCACGGATATTATCTCCAATTACTAATATTTCATCGGTTTCTACATTTAGCACTCCGCAAATATGGATTAAATGATCCGGATGAGGCTTTAGATTTGAAATGTTATCCCTTCCGACTATTAGAGGAAAGTAATGTAATAACTTTACTTCTTTGAGAGAGATTTCTGCATTTCTTTTTGTATTAAACGTAAAAATTGCTTGTTTCAGATTATTTTTTTTTGCGAATTCTAATACTTGGTCTATTCCATTTATCATTTTAGCATTTTGAGCAGCTTCAAATTCTATTTTAATAATCTCACTGTCTACTTCTTCTATTATTTTATTGATTTTTTTCGGAGTTAAACCTTCATTTTTAAAAAAATCTCTAGCAAATTTCATATTTTCTAAAATAGAAATATTAACGGTAAGGAGATTTTTGGGAACTCCGTAATTTTTTAGAATTTGTATAGCTATTCTACGTGCTCTTAGATAATCAATTTTAAAATGAATTAATGTACCATCTAAATCCCAAATGATTGCTTTAATAGGTTTTTTTCTCTGCATTTAATATACCAAGTCGGAATAGATTGGACCCCTTGGAGTTAACTGTGATTTTTTTAATTTTACTTGACTAATAGTAAAAGCCCCAAACTCTAAATCTTTATTCTCACTGAATAAATTCTTAAGTGTATCAAATGTTTTATAATTTATTTTATCCTTTTTAAGCCGTGCAATTGTTAGATGAGGTGTAAATTTAGTTCTTTTATCACGCTCTATTTTTAGTCTATTAAATAGGAAATCTTCAATAGTATCTTTAATAGTTTGTAAAAATTGAATATTTCCTAAAAGTTTTATCCATATAACTGAAAACCTATTAAATTGGCCAACTCCCTTAAGATAATATGTTAAATTCTTACCTTGAAATAATTTCTCGTTAATTTCTTCTTGTAAAATCTTATATATTTTCGGTGCTAAGGGTTCAGGGATATTCCCCAAGAATTTCATTGTCATATGAAGATTTTCTGGCTCCACAAGTTTAATTTTGGGTTGATTTTGCTCCAATCTTTTTGAAAAAGAGGAAATTTTCTCAATAGTCTCTTTATCTTCTAACTCAATAGCTATAAAGGTTCTGATCATTTTTTTTCCCAATAATTAAAAATTCTCCATTTTTTTTCTTTTAATTGATTTTTATGTTCTGGAATAATATGAATATTTTTTAAATCTTCTACAGAAGTAGAGTTAACAATTTTAATTATATCTTCTAAAAAGAGTATATTCATTTTGGCGCGAGTATTTGCATCAGCAGAGGCATTATGTGGCATTAAAATCATTCTAATGTTTGGTTGTTCATGTTTTATCTTTTGAAGGCGATTAAGAGTTATAGCATCAATTGGTTCTACTGGAAAAACATCGAAAGCAATATTTATTTGAAGTTCCTTTTTTTCTAACATATTTAATAAAGTATCCAGTTCAATAATACCTCCTCGGGCAGTATTTATAAGCATAGCATCATTTTTCATTAATTTTAATAAATTTTGATTAATTAAGTTTTTTGTATTCTTATTTAGAGGAATATGTAAACTCACAATATCTGATTCTCTAAATATTTCCTCAAGATTACGTTTAAATTCTATTAATGGATATTTTTCTTCAAATTCATTCATTTGCTTAATATCATAATAGAGAATTTTAACGCCCCACGGGTACAATTTTTTAACTATTTCTTTCCCAATTTCTCCTAATCCTACAATACCAAGTGTTTTATCAGTAATAACGGAGGAAAGAGATTTATCTAAGTCCCATTTCTCATAGGAAGTCCATTTATTATTCCACACATAGTTATGAAGGTCTACAAGATTCCTCAAATTCGCTATCATAATTGCGATAGTGTAATCTGCTACAGTTTTATGAAGTACTCCTGGAGTATGAGTAATTAATATATCATCTTGTTCAGTTCTTTGAATATGATTATATCCTGCAGTAGATGTGCAAACAGCAAAAATTTTTGAAGATTTTAAAATTTCTGATGTTATATTATGACCTAAATGACACCCTAGAATATCTGGATTGAAATTTTTCAATTGTTCTTTGACTTGTTCCTCTGTAGGAAATCTCCCATTAAAAATTTTAACATCTGAGATCTTATCTATTTGTTGCCATAAATTTTTAATGATATTACGTAAAAATTCAGACACCTTTTCATTAGAGCCAATTTCCTTATCTGAAAAAACATTGGATATAAAATATATTCTTGGTCTATAAGTCATATTTATAACCACTTTTATTGCCCATTTCAATGTTGTGATTATTTGAGAATATTTGTATTTTTGCTAATATCAAAATTTATTAGAACTAAATTTGATTAATTATTAGATAATTATTATAGTGGTAGTAAATGGCTAAAGTTAAATGTCAACAATGTAAAAAAAAAATTATTGGAGGAGCAAAAGTTCAGCATTTTGATATAGATGAACCTACTACTATTCACGTGTTTTGCTCTGAAAAATGTAAAAATAAATGGATCTTATCAGAAGAAAAGAAGAGGAAATAATATCTTCTTATAATTATCTTTCAATTTTCCCAGGAAGATAATAGTCATATTTTTTTCTAAGCAATTTTGTTTTTAAAAATCTATCAATTTTTCTTGCTCTTTGAAATATAACCCAAATCATTTTGTCATTTTTATAATATTTCTTTACTTCTTCTAAAGTTATTGGTTCTATTGTAAATTCACTTGCTTCTTCTCTAAAAAATTTATTTATGCTTTTAATTAATTTTGGAATAATTTCAGGTTTTTGTTCTTTAAAGAAGTTAGCAATTAAATCAATTGTAACTAATCTCCAATCATAGTACCGATCCAATACTTCTTGCAAAAATAATGCTTTTAATAAGAACCTCAAAAATGAGGGAGAACTTTTCAAAAACAGTACTGCTTCCATCGCCTCGGCACCATTTTTACGAAACATTGGAGTACTAGTATCAAGATAAAGTAGTTTAGTATTATTTGTTATATTAGGGTTATCGGGATTATAATCAACCACCACAAAATTCGAAATTTGTCCATCGATTCCAACATCAAGATTATTATTTTCCTTGTTAAACATCCATACTTTCTTCATTTCTCTCATTGCTAGAAGAATTAAGGTTTCTACTTCTTGATCTGATACTTGATGAATTACATGGTTTCCTACTGCGTCTGGATTAACCTTCTCTTGAACTATATAAAATTGAATTCTATCTTCCTCATCTTTAAACCATATTATTTTTTGGTTTGGTAGTAGAATTCCAATATCTTCATGTAAAATTTTATTATAATTGTTGAACGCCCATGTATGCCTTTTAACCTGCCTCTCTGTATCAAAAATAGGAATTCTTTTATAAGCAAGGTGTGCCGGATCGTCTATAATTTCAAAAACTAAACTAATTTCTCCATAGCCAAGAATTTTAATTGGAATTTTACCTTTCTCGGGATTTAATGTATCAATGGTTCGTTCAAGTTCTTTTAATAATTCATTATTAACATCCATAATAAATCAACTTAGAAACTAGGAAAATTTCCTAATCTTAATTTAATTTTAATGTTATTTAAAAGTATAAACTTTATTCAATTTAATTTCTTTATAGATTCAAAGCAAAGAAAAAAGTGAAATTTGGGGAATTTTGTGGAAAAAAGGTTAGATTGGGAAAATTCTGAGATGATAGGGCAAAATAAAGAGCCTCCTCATAATACACTTATTGTTTTTCAAAATATTAATTCAGCTTTAACAGGAAAATTTGAGTCTTCTCAATATTACAAATCTTTAAATGGTAAATGGAAATTCAATTGGGTTAAGAAACCTTCTGAACGTCCTAAAAATTTTTACAGGGTTAATTTTGATGTATATAATTGGAATGAAATAACTGTTCCAAGTAATTGGCAAATGCACGGTTATGGAACCCCGATCTATACTGATTCCCTATATCCTTATAGTATTAAGAGAAAGAACATACCAAGTATAGATCATGAATACAATCCAGTAGGATCATACAGAGTTGAATTTACAATTCCTACGGAATGGAATAACAGAGAAATTTTTATCCATTTTGATGGTGTAAAATCAGCATTTTATTTATGGTTAAATGGAAAAAAAGTTGGATATAGTCAAGGTTCTATGACACCTGCAGAGTTTAATATTACAAGTTTTGTGCATAAAGGGGAAAATATTCTTGCTGTAGAGGTTTATCGCTGGTCTGATGGGAGTTATCTTGAAGATCAGGATATGTGGAGATTGAGTGGTATTTATAGGGATGTTTATTTATTTTCAACTCCCAAGATCCATATTCGTGATTTTTTTGTATTTTGTGATTTTGATGATAACTACAGAGATGCGATACTAAAGGTTAAAGTTAAGATTCATAATTATGGAACAAATCATTTCAATAACTATCATATAGATTTGAAATTACTAGATAATGAAAATAATACTTTTGGTACTGATCCTCTAGTAAAAAACTCAATTAACCTTAAAAGTAATGAAGAAATTGTCATTGAGTTTGAAAAAAAGGTGGAAAATCCTAAGAAATGGTCTGCTGAATCACCTAATCTATATAAGGTTTTATTCATCTTGAAAAACCCAGATGGTGATATTTTAGAAGTAGAACAATGTAAATTTGGTTTTCGGAAAATAGAAATTAAGAATAACCAAATTTATATAAATGGAGCTTCAATTATTTTTAAAGGTGTTAATCGCCATGAACATGATCCTGATCATGGACAAGCAATACCATTTTCTAGAATGGTTCAGGATATTAAGATATTAAAACAAAATAACATCAATGCTGTTAGAACGAGTCATTATCCAAACCATCCAAAATGGTATGAATTATGTGATGAATTCGGAATTTATGTTATGGATGAAGCAAATGTAGAATCTCATGGCTTACGTAGAAAGTTACCTAAAAGTGATCCTAAGTGGACAAAAGCTGTGATTGATAGAATGGTACGTATGGTTGAAAGAGATAAGAATCATCCATGTATTTTTATGTGGTCTCTTGGAAATGAAGCAGGATTTGGGAGTAATTTTATAAAAATGAAAGAGGCTGCTCTTAAGACAGATAGTACAAGGCCAATCCATTATGAAGGAGACCATAAAGCGAAAATTTCTGATGTGTTTAGCACTATGTACACAACCACCAAAGTATTGGAAAGATTCGGACAAGCTAAGAAAGGTTTTATATATAGTATATTATACCCAGTAAGACCAAAACATTATAAAAGTAAGCCACATATACTCTGTGAATATGCACATGCAATGGGGAATAGCTTAGGGAATTTTCAAGAATATATGGATATTTTTGAAAAATATGAAAATTGTACAGGAGGTTTTATATGGGATTTTGTTGATCAAGGATTAAGAAAAATCTCTGAAGATGGCAAAGAATTTTGGGCTTATGGTGGTGATTATGGAGATAATCCAAATTCGGGCAATTTTTGTTGTAATGGAATTGTTTTACCCGATCGAATACCTAATCCCTCTCTTTTTGAAGTTAAGAAAGTTTATCAAAATATTAAAGTATCCACAGTAGACTTGATAAATGGAATAGTTAAAATTCATAATAAATATAATTTTCTTCAAACTGATTTTCTAAAAATTGAATGGGAAATAACTGAAAATGGTATTAAAATTCAGGAAGGATTTTTACCTTTAATTATAATTAAACCAGGTCAGAAAGAAGAGTTAAAAATACCATTTGAGAAACCAGAATTGAAACCAAATAATGAATATCATCTTATGATTAGATTTTTATTGTCTAATGATACCATATGGGCTCAAAAAGAACATTTAATTGCTTGGGATCAGTTTAAAATCCCATTTGAAATTCCAGAATTACTTCTTTATAATAATAAACCAATTTCAATCTTAAATTTGAACAGTTCCCTACAATATTACATTATTGAAGGGGAAAATTTTAAAGTTATTTTTCATAAAAAAACTGGTAGCCTCGAATCATACGAATTTAACGGAATTAGATTAAATTCTACACCCCTTATTCCAAATTTTTGGAGGGCTCCAATTGATAATGATCTTAATATTTTAAGACATATTCCCGCTTTTAAAAAGAGAGTATATAGGTGGAAGGATGCTTCGAAAAAAAGGAAAATATTAAGTATATCAGCAAGACAAATAGATCCTTACAAAATATGCATAAAAGTCGTACTCAAAATTCCAAATGGTAAATCTAAACAAAAGATCAGCTACACTATTTATGGTAGTGGAGAATTGGTTATTAAGAATACTTTCATACCAAAGAAAGATTTAATAAGATTTGGAATGCAAATGTCAATCCCCAAACAATTCAATAAAATGACTTGGTTTGGCAGAGGTCCGCATGAAACTATGTTTGATAGAAAAACTGGTGCCTCCATTGGAGTATATTCTGGTTTCGTTGAAGATCTTATTCATAATTATGTAAGGCCACAAGAAAATGGTAATAGAACTGATGTCAGATGGGTGGCTTTTACAAAAAACAATGAATTAGGTTTAAATATTGCTGATATTGGAGGTACTTATCTTTATGTTAGTGCTTGGCCATATACAATGGAAGATTTAGAAAAGGCAAAGCATACTAATGAATTACCTGAACGTGAAAATATTACGATAAATATAGATTATAAGCAGCAAGGAGTAGGAGGAGACCGAATAGGAATTTTAGATATTCATAAGGAATATAAGTTAAAAAAAAATAAACAATTAAGTTATAACTTTTTAATTAGACCCTACAATAAGGAAATGGGAGACTTTAATTCATTAGAAATATCCCAATTTCTGAAGGATGATTTAAAGAATTAAGAATAAAACTATTTATTTAATATAAATAAAATAAAAAACAATTTTAATTAATAAAATTTAGAGTTGGAAATATTAAATGGCTCGTCCTTTATGGTTTGTAAAACTATTAAAAAAAGCTTTTCCAAATGTTAAGTTCATTGCGAAACTAACTAATTTACCCATCTTAAACAAGATTTTTGATCATCTCCTCTTTAAAGGTGATAATATAATTTATCTACCTCAAGATAAAGTCATTGAAATTAATAAGGAAATGGATGAATATGATGAATTAGTACTCCCATCTCAAGTACTAGAATACTTCATTAAAAAGGCTAAAAATCATTGGATTATGAATTTCTGTATTTGTAGATCAAGTATGGATTGTAAAGATTATCCTGTTGATTTAGGTTGTCTGTTTCTTGGAGATGCCGTATTAAATATAAATCCACAGTTAGGAAAATTAGTCACTAAACAGGAAGCATTGGAGCATTTAAAAAAATGTAGGGATGCAGGCTTAGTGCATATGATTGGTAGAAATAGATTAGATGCTCAATGGCTTGGTGTTAAACCCGGAGAAAAGCTATTGAGTATTTGTAATTGCGATCCATGCTGTTGTTTATGGCGTGTATCTTCAATTTTAGCCCCAAATATAGGATCGAAGATTAAAATAATGCCAGGAGTAAAAGTGCAAGTTAATAATGAGTGTATAGGTTGCGGTACTTGTATAAAAGTATGTTTTGTCAATGCTATAGAGATAATAAACAATAAATCATACATAACCAAAGATTGTAAAGGTTGTGGTCGATGTGTTGAAATATGCCCTCAAAAAGCAATAGATATAATAATTGAAGATTTTCAATATGTAAAAAAATCAATTGAAAAAATAGATAATATAATTGATGTTACCTAATCTTAAGATTTTTTTTCCCAAAACATATTGTTTTTTTTAATATTTCTGACTCTTGTTCTTTCTTTGAGTGCAGATACTGCTTGGACTGCTTCTTTAATGGAATGAAAAACTGGAATATTTGCAAGTTCTAATGAGTCAATTATTAAAGAATATTTTGGAATATAGGGAATAAAACAAATAAGTGGCTTTCTTTTAGTTAATACAACATTAGCAATTCTTCTCCCAATTTGAAAAGAAATATTAGGAGGATATGGAAGTATTAATAAAATAATGCATTCAATTCTTTCTATATCAGATAAATATCTAACAACATTTTCAATATCTGTATCTAAAACTGAACCTGTTAAATCAATTGGATTGTTAAATGAAGCAATTTCCTTAGCAACAGGGCTGGTTAACGATCTTAAATCATCTTTCTCTTTTTCTGTTAATTGTACGGCATTCAACCCATATCTTCCTAACATATCACTTGCTATAACACCATGTCCACCAGATCCTGAAACTATTACAACATTTCCAAATGTTACTACATTCTGACCAAAAGGGTTTCTGCGATGTGATAATACATCATAGACTTTAAGACATGTTAATAATTCTCTTTCAGAATGAGGTTGAATAACATAATTTTGTCTTAGAGCATTATAAATAACTTTATAATTCCCAGCCAGACTTGCTGTATGAGATTTTGTTGCTATTTTTCCTTCCTTAGTCTTTCCTCCATAGAATATTATTACTGTATCATCTGATTCTTTTACTAACTGCAAAAATTTTTTTGCTTTTCCTTCTTTAAAGCCCTCTAAATAAAATGCAATATTAGTTGTTTCTTTATCTACCTTACTAAAATATTCTAACAACATTGATTCATCAACTACTGCACGGTTACCTATAGAAACCGCAGTAGAGACGCCTATATTTCTTTCCGCGAATTTCACAAAGAATTGATCAACTAAAAAACCTCCACTTTGGCTAATTAGTGCTACTGAACCCTTTGGTGGTCTTGTGATGCGTTCTGTAGGTAGAAATATTGTATCAACTGTAGGTGGTGCATAAACACCAAGACAATTAGGTCCTAAAACGGCAATATCATTATCAAACGCAATTTCTTCTAACTTTTTTTGACGTTTCACACCTTCTCCACCAACTTCTGCAAAGCCCCCTCCAATTATTACACTTGCAGGGATCCCTAAATCAGCACAGTCTTTAATGTATCCCAAAGTATCATCTGGTCCTACTGCTATTACAAGAAGATCTGGAATCTCTGGTAATTTATCTAATCGTTCATATAATTTAACTCCCTCAATTTCCCCTCCACTTGGATAAACTCCATATACTTTCACATTCATTTCAAATTCATTTTTTAACAATACTATTCTTCCAGGGCTTAAAGGATTTTTTTTGCTAACACCAACAACCGCCATTGATTTAGGCTTAAAAAGTTTTTCTAGATCCATTTTACACAGAAGATAATAATGATTTCTATTAAAGTATATGTTTCAAAGATTTAAATTATATTTATTTTTACTTTTAGGTCAATTAAATATTTATTAAGAGATAGAGAGAAATATGATCAATTTAATAATTTTTAAGAATCTAAAATGACTGAGAAAAAAAAAGTTAAGAATGAAGACGATACAATTAGAAGAGCCGCTAAATATTCCACCGGACAAATTGCAGATCAAGCTGCTTACCAATCTTTTACATTTCTAGTATTTACCTTTTATTTTGCTGTGGTCCAACTCCACATTGTTTTAATAACTGTTGGTTTTATAATATGGGCAGTCTGGAACAGCTTTAATGATCCAATGCTTGGTTATTTATCAGATAGGACACATACTAGATTTGGTCGTCGTATACCATATATAGCATTTGCTTTAGTACCTTTAGGGATTGTTTCATTTTTGCTATTTACACCACCCTTGCCAATAGGAATTGCAAATCAGGTTGGAAATTTCATTTATTTCATGATTACAATTATTTTATTCGAATTCTTTTACACCATGTATGCTCTCAATACCACTTCATTATTTCCTGAGACTTTCATTAGTAAAAATGAGAGAATAACTGCTAATAATGTTAGACAAGTATTTCTGATTGTAGGTTTGATAGTAGCATTTATATTACCAAGTTTATTCATTAATGATTATTCAGATCCGAGTACAAGAACATTAAGAGAATATCAACTTTTTGGTATAGAATTAGCAATCATTATTATCATATTTGGATCATTTTTTGCACTATTTACTCCCAGAGAAAAACCTGAGTTCTCAGAGGATTACAAAAAAGCACTTGGTTTTTTTAGTACAATTAAAACATGTGTAAAAAATAAATCATTTGCATGGTTTATTCCAGTTATAATTGCAAATTGGTTTGTATATGGAATCTTGCCGACATTAGTACCAATTTATGCAAAAGCAGTTTTATATATGGAAGATACTTTTATGATCTCTATTTTATTGGGTTTTACATTCATAGCATCTGCTATTTTTATTACTGTTTTATGGAAACCTGTAGTACAAAAATTAGGTAATAGAAAAGCATGGATAATTTCAATGACAACTTGGATTTTTACGTTATTACCATTAATGTTTCTAGGACCAAATATGGAAATTCTAGCGATGATAGTATTTTTCTTTATTGGTTTAGGGTTATCAGGTTCGTTGTACATAACTGATTTAGTCATAGCTGATATTGTCGATGAGGATGAGGTAAATACAGGTACTCGTAGTGAAGCGGGATATTATGGTGTAAATGCCTTTTTTCTAAGATTAGGTATTATCGTTGTATTTCTCAGTATCGGCCCTGTTTTTATCATCGCAGATTGGCCTGTTTTTACATATCCAGTCTCTTATGCAGTTGAATTAGGACTTAGAATACTTATGTTTGGTTATCCATCTATAGCATTATTAATCGCGATCTTTGCTATTTATAAATTTCCTTTACATGGAGAAAGATTAAGAAAAGTAAAGGAGGAACTTCAAAGGATCCATGAAGAAAAAAAAACTAGAACTTAATTTCTTTATCTTTTTTTTATTTTTTTATAATTTATTATGCCATTTTTAATCTTTTCTATAATTTCCTCAATTTGATTTTCTGTAACAATTAAGGGTGGCATGATAATAAGAGTATCTTTTTTGTTTCCACAGTAATTAAGCATTACTCCTTCTTTTATTATTGAGAGCATACTCAATAGACTATCTTGTTCATTTAAAAACTCTAATCCCCACATTAGCCCTCTTCCTCTTGCTTCTTTGATCATATCTGAGTGCTTATTAGCAATCTCTTCCAATCCATCTCCAAATAATTTTCCCATTTTTCTTACATGATCTAAAAATTTTGGATCAGATTGTATATTCAACATCTCGAGTGCAATAGCACATCCAAGATCCGAACCTCCCGTAGTAGATACATGAATAAAAGGATCATCTTTAAAAACAGCTCTTTCTATGAAGGGTTTATAGCTGCAAGTTGATAGAGGATACAATCCTGCACTCATTCCTTTTCCACAAACTATAAAATCTGGTATAACTTTCTCATTAGGATACAACCCACCATAAATGGCCCAAAAATGACCAGTTCGTCCTAACCCAGCTTGAATTTCATCGTTTATCATCATTACACCCATATCATCACATATTTCCCGAACTTCAGTATAATATCCCTGTGGAGCAATCAAAACTCCACCAGTAGCAGGAATGGTTTCTAAGATTACACAAGCTACATCTTCTGTGACTACTTTTCGCATAGCATCAGCATCTCCGAAAGGAACTTGTTGAAACTCTGGAAAATTCCAAAGGAAAGGATCTTTAAAACTTGGATCTCCGGTCAATAATGCAAATCCAGTATGACCATGATAACCACCTATCGCTGATATACACCCTTTTCTTTTAGTATAAGCTCTCGAAAACTTAATAGCCGTATCAATAGCTTCGCCACCACTAACACCATAAGTAGTTTTACTAATATCTCCAGGCATTAATTCAGCAATCTTTTTTCCTAGAAGTGCTCTCTGCTCTGATAATAGTTGATGATCACCTAGATCCAGTCCTCCGTCCAAAGTATCCTTTAGAATTTGAATCATACTTGGATTCCTATGTCCTAAATTAAATACTCCACCTGCAGATCGGCAATCATACAATTCTAATGGGGGTTCACCTGGTTTTGATCCCTCCAAGGTTTTAAATTTAAGGCCTTCCCTTTCACCAGGGATTACACCCCACCCGATATTTTTAAAAAACCGAACCTTTGATCCACTTACATGCTTAGAATATAATCTTAATAAGTCCTTCTGAGATAAACTTCCAATATACTTTTTCTTAGGATTCCCGTTCATAATGTTAATTAAAACGAGTAAAAATATTTTAAAATTATGTTATTAAGAATGTTATTACAGCTAATATAAACAAATTATAAAAGAAAAAAGAAAAATAAAAAAACGCTAAGAAAACATCCAATGAATTATGAAAATTAACCGAAAATACCTAATCTCAAAACTCATAACCACATTTTTTGCAAACGTGTTTTTTAGCATACATAGGGATGTGTCCGACGTAAGAGAGCACTTTAGTCTTATCTTCGGTAACTTTTATATTAGATCCGACTGCTCCACACATAGGACATGTAATTCGTTCATCACTAGCGAATCCTCCCGCACCAATTTCTGGAGGTTTCAATTCTTCTAGCTCAGTTTCAACTTCCTGAAGATGTGCTGCTGTTGACTCTAAAGTTTGCTCTTTTTCAGTAATTCGATCAGATAATTCTTGGATTTGAGAATCTCTTTGTAAAAGAGTATTATTCAGTTCGCTTAATTGTGAATTTAGTTGAGTAATTTCACCTTGAGCAGTCGCAAACTTAGAAGTTAATTCTTCAACTTGAGTAGATAAGCTATCAACCTTACTATTAGCTTCATTTAGTTGTGTATCCAAATCAGCTGCTTTTTCTAATTCTGGGATTATTTCATTAACCTTTGCCTCAAGATCTTCAGATTTAGATTTATATTCTGCTAACTCTGTTTTAAGATTATTATTTTCAGTATTTAAATCCCGTATAATATCTTGATCGTCTGTTTTAGTTTTTTCTAGATCATTCTTGGTGTTCGACAACTGATTTTCTTTTTGGTCAAGTTTACTCTTAGTTTCATCAAGTTCATTTAGAGTGTCTGCTAATCTATCTTTTATTTGAGCCAATTCGCTTTTAGTATCAGATAATTGCTTCTCTAAATCATTAACTTTAGATCTGAGATCCAATAAGAATCTTCCTTCAACTGATAATTTTTTATCTGGTTTTGCTTCTGCTTTTGCCCAGTCGATACTAATTATATTTCACCTTGATCAATATTTTTAATTTTTGAATTGATTTTATGAATTAAATTAATTACTAATATATAAATCATAAGGTATTAAGTTTTTAATTATTTTTACTTTTGGAGTTCATTTTCATTGATTAAGGATTATAATTTAATTGTTTTCAAGAATATAATATATTATAAAGAAATCAAAAATGAAGAAAGATTTTTTTGATGGAAACTGTTAACGATTCAAAATTTAAGATTGATTATATTTCTACCTCAGGAGTATTTAAAACACCATTTACACTAATTATAATTGTCCAATTTTTATTTGGATGCATAATTATGATACTAGTGAATCTATGGTTCTTTAATGATCTTTATTATCTTTTAACTGGACGAAGATTTTTACCTTTTCTTCTAATTGGGCAGTGGTGGGAATGGTTTCTACTTCCCATGAATATTTATGGCAACTTACTTTTATTTGCATTTTCCATTATTTTATTTTCAGCAGTAATTTTTAAAATTTTAAACAAACTCTATCCTCCTAAAGAAGGTATATTTGAGAGAGGTAGCAAAGAATGGAAATACACTCATCGAAGGTTTTGGACTGCTTATTTTCCAATATGGTTGGCTAGATCTTTACCTTTACCATGGTCAGACATATTTGTTTATCGACTCTTAGGGGTTCATATAGGGAGAAATGTGGTTGCGTATGAGGGATACATAGATCCAGAATTAATAGAGATTGGAGATTTTACTATGACATCATTAAATATTTGCATATTTTCACATTTAATCTATCAAGATAAGATAATTATTAAACAGGTAAAAATTGGGAAAGCTTGTATCGTTGGACCCCAAACTATAATAAGTCCTGGGACAATACTTCAAGATGGAGCAGTTTTAGGAGTAAATAGTTATACATGGTTTAACCAAGTACTAGAAGCAGATTTAATTCATGTGGGAACTCCAGTAAGTATGACACTTCCAATCCAATCAGTAGAAGAATCACAGAAAAAAGCAGAAAAAATAAAAAGTGAATCAATCAAGAATAATATGCTCAATAATAAAGATATGAGCGGAGGTACTAGCTTATAAATGTTTCAACCAGCAAGTTTAAAAGGGGATTCTCCAACTCCAATAGATGAGAGATTGAGAACGAAGTACCTTTTTTTGTATATTATGATCATAATTTTAAGTTTCATACCCTGTATATTGTTTGAATGGGTTTATTTTATTTATCTTTGGAAAGAATATCTATATTTGTTAGCTATATTTTTATTTCCTTTTAATATCTTAATTTTGATTCATTTACTACATGTAAGTGCAATCCTATTCTCAATCTTATTTTTAACGTTATTTAAATTAATATATCTTCCAAAAGAAGGAGTATTTAATAGAACTGTAAAAGATAAGGATTATTTTTACTGGAATTTACGAAATATAATTAAAAAATGGCCACTCTTTATTACTGCATCAAATCCATTCCCTTGGTTAAAAAATCGTTTTACACTCCGATTTTTTGGAGTAAAAATAGGAAAAAATGGAATACATGATAATTGTTGGATCTCTTCTGAATTTGTAGATATTGGAAAAAATGTGATTATAGGGATGAACAGTACTCTATTGAGTTTTGGAATTGAGCAGAGTAAATTTATCTTGAAGAAAATCAATGTAGAGGATAATGTTGTAATCGGAGCTAAGTGTGTATTATTACCAGGAACTCACATTAAACATAATGCTAAATTATCTGCTCATTCGTATACAAATTTTAATGACGTTTTAAAAGAAAACTCAATATATATTGGCCACCCAGCAAGATTAAAGGAAAATTGAGAAAAATGATATCTGAAAAAAGTATAAAAGCTAATTCAAAAAAAAAAAATTCTTCAAAAAAAAGATTTGTAATTATATCGGATACTCATATTACTCGATCTCGAGGGCCTTTTAATCTTCATGCTTACAATTTAGGTATAGAACGTATAAATAAGATAAAGGATGTTGATCTTTATTTACATCTCGGTGACATTACTCACACTGGCACTCTTTTAGAATATGAATATGCTATGGAACAATTTAAGAAGTTTAAACCGATATCTAAATGCCCTCTAATGATTCTTATTGGAAATCATGATGCGATGAATGTAGGTTATTTACTTTTTGAAGAAATGGTAGGAAGAAGACATTATGAATACGAAGATGACGAAATATACGTAATTGGAATTGATAGTACTAAACCAGATTTAGCAGGGGGAATAATTCATCATAATATAATTAATGCTGTTAGAAAGAGATTAGAACAACCGGAAAGAGAAAATAAATTTAAGGTAGTATGTTTTCATCATCAACTTATCCCTATTCCAAATACGGGAAAGGAGAGATCTGCTATTGATGATTCAGGAGACATGCTTAAAATGTTGTTAGAAACAAAAGTAGATTTAGTATTAAATGGTCATAGACATACTTCAAATCTATATACTGTAAGTAGTAGTGATAAAGATTTATATATTTTTAATGCGGGAACATTTTGCTGTAATAAAACAAGATATCGAGAATTATTCACGTACGCTATTATTGATATTGAACAGAACGATCTTAAATTTAAAATAATACCCATATTAAATTCAACAGCTAAACGTGAAATTCATCGACAAGTTAATTATTACCTTCCATTAGAGTTAGAAAAAAATCAAAAGCCGATATGTAAGTTTATACAACTATCACATTCATTAATTGACGAAGAATCAGAAAATCAGATAACTAATTTCGATAAAGCCATTAATAAAATAAATACTATAAAAGACGTTGATCTAGTTATTCATACGGGAAATGTTACTCAAAATAGTTTTAAAAATGAATTTAGAATAGCAAAAGATAAAATAAGCAAATTAAAATATCCATATTTAATTGTTCCTGGAAATACTGATTCAAAACCACCTGCATGGGAATACTGGGAACAAAATTTTGGTGAATTTGATCCTTTATTTGAAAATGAAAGATTATATTTCCAAGGTTTGAATTCTACGACTCGAGATTCCACTGAAGGCTTTATAGGGAGAAAACGAATGAATAGATTTATCGAAAATGTTTTATCTTATAGCCATCAAAAGATATTTGGTGTGTGTTGTTTTCATAGTTTAATTCCTACTCCTTTAAGTGTATGGAGGACAGAATTAATTGATTCAGGTGATATACTTTCTCAATTTGCTCGTTCACAAATTGATCTTTGCTTAAATAGTTCACCCAGTATTTCATTTAATGTAAAAATTGATCATACTATCTTTTCCAATGGAGGAAATCTTAACCTTAAACGTTTTGATAACACTTTTGTTGAGATTGATATTTATAAAAAAGGAAATGTTGTACTAAAAGAACATAATTTAAGAACTGGTCAAATAAAAATAGTAGGTAATTATAATATAACTATTTTTATATAATTTTTATTAGAACTTGATTGATTTTTATTAAGGAATTCAATTTAAGTGTTAATTGTAATAAAAATTAACCTTAATAAGGATATTTTTTTTATAAAAATAGGCTCTTAAAATTAATTGAATAATAGAGATCAGAGGAAAAACCTTATTATGGCTATAGTAACACTTAATCTTTTAAATATTTTTCAACTTAGAGTTAATAAGAAATCAATTAATTACGAAGGTAAAACCGTAGGAGATATAATATCTCAATTTTTAAGTGAGTATAAAGAAAAGCTTGATGTCGAATTATTAGATAAACGCAAGAAAAAGTTTGATTCTCAAGTACTTATTTTATTAAATGGTAGGAATATTAAATATCTAAACAATTATAAGACAAGCCTTAAGGATGGAGATGTATTGTACATATCTTACGCTCTAGCTGGAGGTTAATAAAATTAGGTTTTAATCCAATAAGCTTAAATAATAAAATAATCATTATTTCTTTACGAAAAGTAATTATTTATTAATTGCTCTTAATATTGAATAAGTTAGAAGAAATATCATTAACAACTAGATATTTGGTGATTTATTATAACAAAGCGGATTTCAGTAATGGGTTTAGATAATGCAGGAAAAACTAGTATTATAACAGCTATTACCAAACGTTTTGGTTTTGAGGAAGAAGTAGCTCGTTTAACACCAACAAGAAGAATTGCCCGTGATACTTTTAAATTTCTAGGTATTGAGTTTATGAGAATGGATTTTGGAGGTCAAAAACAATATAGAGAAGAATATTTAAAACATCCAGAAAAATACCTTAGTGGAACAGATTTATTGTTTTATGTGATAGACGCTCAGGATTTTAATCGATATATTGAGTCTATAGATTATTTGGAAGAAGTTTTACTTTATTTTAAGGAAGAACAAGAGGATATCCCAATTTGCATTCTCTTTCATAAATTTGATCCTCAACTTGTAGATGATGTACAAATTAATAAGAGAATTCTAACTTTAAAACAAGCATTGACACGATATTCTAATCATTTTGATATCTTTTTCTTTGAGACAACTATTTATGATATAAAGTCAATCATGGATGCCTTTTCTAGTGGTTTATCAATGTTATTCGATAAAATTGAGATGGTTTCACAACTATTCGCTGAAATTAGCAAAAATTATGATACCATTTTAATGGCATTATTTGATGCTCGAGGTGTAACGGTTGGAGAATGGTATAGACCACATCTTCAATTGAATGAAAAATTAAAAATATATGAAAAATATATTGAATTACAAAAGCGTGTGATTACAGAAAATAGAACCTTGCTGGAATTTTCTGATATTTTTGAAAGTGGAGAGAGGTTTTCTGGTATAATCGAGGTTCTCGAATTTGGGAATCTAGATTTTTATCTATTATTTATTATTGAAGAAGATGAAGATTTACAAAAAACCGTTTCAATATTAGATAAAATTGAGGCAGCAAGACCTCAAATGGAGAATCTTATTTTACAAATAATTCAATAAATTTTTCAAATAGCGCAGCTGGAGGGATTCGAACCCCCGAGCGCTAATGCGCACCGGCTTTCTTGATTATCAAAAAATTTACTCGAGGCCGGCGTCTTACCATCTAGGCTACAGCTGCTTTGGTATCTTTTAAATAATTTATTAATAATCTTATGATATAATCAAAATAAATTTATTTCTATTCTATAAAAGTTAAATTAGAATTTCAAACAGAAAAATCTTTTAAATAGATTTTTTATGTGAATTAAGACGAAGGAACATAAATTTTTAATTTTAAGGAGGGATTAAGCAATTTAATTAATCCTTCTTCTTCACATTGTTTTAAGAGTAGTTTTGCTGTTGATACTCTTATATCGTATTTAAGAGCGAGATCAGTTGCCAAAATAGTCTTTCTTTTCACTATAGATTCTTTTATTTCTTTTTCTAGATTTTTGGGAATAAAAGCGTCTCTCTCTACAACGTTTATTTGTTTAGTTCTTCCATACTTTCGTCTTAGATTTAGTGTAGCTTTTCTCACTATTTGCTTTTCTTCCTTTTCAGACATCAGTATTCACAAATTAATAATTAAAGTGCAGAAAATATAAGCTGAATGAAATTATAAATATTTAAAATTTAATAAAATTTTTGATTTAATATTGAAAATTTAATTTAAGCACTTATTTGTTTATTTAATAATTAAAATTCAATGGAATTTGAACGATAACTACTATTTTAATATAAAAAAAAAGAGACCAGAAGAAATATACAAGAATCCATCAGATTATTTTAAAGGTGAAACTTTAAGTCATTATTCTACCTCCAAAAGTATGATAAGAATTCAAGAGAGAATAACAAAAAGAGCCTTAGAACTACTAAACCTAAAAAAAAAAGACGCTCTTATCTTAGATGCAGGAAGTGGCCCAGGGTTTGCAGCAATGTATTTAAGAGAGCAAGGATATAAAACAGTGACTCTTGATGTTATTACAGAATTCTTAAATTATTATGATATAAATGATTTAAACCCAATTAATGCAGATATGTGTTTTCCTCCTTTTAAACCCAATATTTTCGATGCTATTATCTCTATATCTGCTTTACAATGGGTTTATAGAAAATCAAATGACAAATTAATGCAGGCTCAGTTAACATATTTAGCAAAATCCTTTTATATAATTTTGAAACCTAATACTAAAGTCGTGTTTCAGTTTTATCCTAAAAGTAAGGAAGTCCTTGATGGTATTTCTAGAATATTTTTAAATGTGACGAAATTTTCGGGAACTTTTATAATAGATAATCCTAATAGTGCTAAAAAAAGAAAAGTTTTTCTAGTTTTAGAGAAAAATGTTTAAGTTCCACTTTTAATATTCTAACATTTATAATAATTAAACTCAACGCCGTTGTTCAACTGATTTGTATATTTTTTTTTCAAATCTAAGAATTTTATTATAAGCATAATATTTTATTTAAGTTCTCTTATAATATTGTTAAAAATTTTTTCTAAAAAATTATAAACAAATTAGATGATCTTATGAAGATACAAAATAAACACAAATTTCGAAAGAGAGAAGTATCTTTACTTGCGATAATTCTGTTTCTAACAATTTCTCCAGCATATTTAGCAAACTTTTCGAATTTTGCAAGTGATATAAGGACTCCACAAGAAGAACAAAACGATGAGTTTGATTATCTTAAAGACATTAAATTAAGTGTATTAGGTGATGATCCGTGGTGGAACAGTTCTTGGAAATGTAGAATGTTAATTAATGTTACAAATCCATATCCATATGATTTTGAAAATTATGGACTAAGTGTATCGTTTGATTACTCAAGTTTAGGTCAGAATATACAATCAAGTCTTAATGATATCAGAATCGTTGAAAATGGCAGTTTACGTAATTATTATGTCAAAAAAGATTATCCTACTACAGGTATGGCAACTGTATGGTTTGATACAAATATTAATGATACAGTAGTAGGAGATGATGTTGAGATAGACACATATATGTATTTTGGAAATGAAGATGCTTTAAATGCTGAATCTATTGATCCTTCTGAGAGTTTTGGTTGGATTAAAAATGGTGATTTTGAATTAGATATAGATTCTTCAGCTAATTTCAATCCATTTGGATGGAACTTTTCTCATGATCCTCTTGATACTATCTATGGATATCCAAATCCAGGGGTTACAGATGAGAATTCATTTGGTGCAGAATTTACTAATAGATTATTAAGTAACCCTCAAATTGCTGAACGTGTTTACCAAGGGTCATATGCTTATAAATTTGGTGCAGATGTAACTTATCTAGGTCATTCAGATATTTTTAACAGTTATGCAGGAGCTTTTTTCTCTTATCCATTTACAATCCCTAAAGTATATGGTGCCGGTATAGAATTACATCTATATCGTAACCCGAGAACTTGGGGATTTACTAGAGACGGTGATTTAGAAGAAGATGGATATTATATTAGATTATGTGATAATTATGGAACCGATCCAGACACTCATACTGATATTGGTGGTTCATATGAAAATTATATTGAAATATATGGTGGAAGAGCATTTGTTTCTGGAAATAAAAACAATCCCCAAAATTGGCAGCAACCAACTTACTTAATTGATGTCGTAGATTCAACAGTTATAGATACATATTCAACTTCTTCTGATGATGGAGAATTAACTGGTCCACTAAACTTTGCAATGAATAAATTTGAGGGTGATACAGTATTTTTGGAACTTGGAGTTTGGGGTCAAGAAATAAATTATCATTCAGGGTTTTTCCAACTTGATGATGTAAGGTTTAACTATACAGATTTTTCAACTGCTATAAATGAATTGCAATATATTAATTCTACAGCTACAATTATTACTAGAGATATTGATGGAAGAATTGTCCCTAATGCAGAAGTTATGCTAATAGATGGAACTGTACCGAAAGGATCACCTGGTTATGAAATTGCTAGGGGTTTTTCTGACTCTAAAGGAAGAGTTATTTTTCAGAATTTAGAAAACCGAAGATATAATATTACAGCTAATTACACTTTAGGCTCTCGTGAAATCGAAGTTTTCAATAGTTATGATTCTGGAATTGGTCCATATTATTTCAATGGAATATTTTATACTGAAGAGATCTATTTAGATTTATGGACTATAGATTTTGAAATTGTAGATTGGGATGGATTACCATTAAATTATGGTCATATTAAGATTTATGAAGATGATACTGAAACGGATTTACTTACAACTTTAATACTAAATAGTAAAGGAAAAGCAATATTTCGTTGGCTTAATACGCCAGATTATTATTTCAAAGTTTATTATGATAACAATGATTATTTTGGTAATCCTCTTTTACTTAATGAATCATATATTCGGAGAGAATCATACACAAAATCAGGAGAAAAATTTGAGGAACAAACATTATGGGTAAATAATACTAATAGGAATCCAAAGGATGATACCAATTATTTTGTTCAAGAGCGTGTATATACAAATGCTTCCAGAACTGAATTTGGAAACAAAAAGATTATTAAAGTTAACATTTCATTGACGGAGATGGATGATCAACTCACCAATTTAAAGATATATTATATTGATAAAAATAATTCTACGGGTACAGGTAATGAAAATTTAATCTATACTAAAACGTATCTTCCTAGCACAGCTGAAGACTTTGTTGAGTTAGACATCCCTCTAATTGACAATTCAAAGCTATTTACTGAAAATTTTGAAGTTTATGGATTACTAATCGAAGTTGGAGGCGATAATTTTAGTCAATCATGTGATGGTAGAATTAAAATTGATACGATCGAAACTTGTAATGTATACAATAGAACTCATTTATCTAGGTTGAATATTAGAGTCATTGATGAATATGGAGATCCAAAATCAGCTGCAATAAAAATTTCTAGTGTATCAACAGGTACTTCTTTAGTAAATCTAACTGGTACTGGGTATATGTATGATACGAATAGCTTACCATTTTGGTATCTAAAAGGACATTTGTATAATATTACGATTGACGCCTATGGTGAGGAAAATATAGAGTTTAATATTACTGAAATTGATCCTCCTCAATGGGCACCGAGTGGAAAAATAAGATGGTATAATCATACTTTAACTAGTGAAACATCTATAACTTTCACTGTATTTTTAACAGTAAATACAACGCAATACCTTACTTCGTTATCCAATAGTTCTGGCACAGAAGAGGCTTATTGGGGAGAAGATGCAGCTTTTTCGACGTTATTTGAATACACTGATGATGATGGTCAAAATTGGTATCCTGTGATCGATCCTAGTGCACGTTGTATAATATATATTAGAAGAGTAGGGACGACTACAGATATAATTAAAGAATTTATGGGACATGGTACTGGAAACGGTAACTTTACAATTATTATTGATACTGGCTTGTTATCCGCAGGTGGTAGTAGTAGATTCTATAATGTAAGAATTGAAGGTTCATATCCAGGATTTCCAGCTCCTAATATTGTAACTTTCTTACTTGAAGTAAAAAGCATTCCAACAACAATTAGTGCTCATGATTATGACACTCAATTAGAGTTACCAGACAAATTATATACTGCATATTTTGATGAAAATGTGAACATAATGGTTAAGTATTCAATTAATGAGTCAGGGATGTCTTTAAACGATGCAAGCCTTTCTTATAGGTGGTTAGGTCTTGCACCTATTAGTATTGATAATGATCCTATACATATTGGATTTTTCACACTCACAATTGATACTTCAGATGCCCAGACTACTGGAATGAAAGTAATTAGTATAACTGCTTCTTATGAAAATTACACTACACAATCCAATTTCCTAGTATATCTTAATGTCCTTGAGAGAAAAACCACATTAAATGGTCAAACTGCAGATTTAGTATATGATAGTCCAAAGATATTGGTTCAAAATTCTACATACTTTATTTTTACATATAGGGATGAATCTACAAATGAAACCCTCGGCGACTTAAGTACTGCTAGTTATGTTTGGGAAGAATTATATGCAAATGGTACTAAAGTCCCTGGGAGTTATGGTTCTGGAACCTTGACACAAAATATAGATAAAACCTATACTTTAGATTTTAGAACTGCCCTTAGACCAGTCGGTTATTATTTCTTATATGTTACATTAAAAAAGGATAATTATGTTCAGAAAAATGCCTTCATTAACTTAGAAATCATGCTACGAGAATTTACACCAGATATAACAAATCCTCAATTAGGAAGTGCATATCAAATCACAATAAATCATGGAAGCGATATTGAGTTTGAAATCCACTTATGGGATGATTCCAGAAACGAACCATTACAGAATGCAATTCTTGAATTTAATTTTAGAGGCTATATTTATCAATTCAATGAAAGTGCCACTGGAGTTTATGTAGCGACAATAACAACACGTGATATTGATACATTTTTAATGTCAGCCACTTTAACAGGTAGACTTGTCATGAGTGCAAATAATTTTACAACACAGGAACGTATCATCACAGTTACAATAAAGATGCAAGAAATTTGGCCTGGGATGCCTACTTTTTACTTTATATTGATTACTGTGTCAATTGTGGGAGTTGTAGGAAGTATTGTTGCATATAGAGTTATCCAACAAGCAAGAATTCCTAAGCATGTTAAAAAGATTAGGAAAATTAAGAGCTTAATAAAATCGAAGAAAAAGATATCAGAAACATATGATATTCCTACAAAGGAAAAAATGATTGCAAAATTATTCGGGAATGAATGGAAGGAAATTGGTTTATCAATTGAAGAAGCATTGGGAATAGAGGATTTGAAAAAGAAATCTCTATTAAAAGATAAAGTAACAAAAGAAAGAGGTGAAAATGAATAATGCCAATAGGATTAGTCATAATGAGATGGGATATAAAAGTTAGTACAGAAATTCTTGCAAAATACCCCGAAGAACTCATTATAAGTGATGAAACTTTAATGCAAATTTATGCAGCACACGAATATACTGGAGAACCAGGAATGATAAGCTTATTAGTGGGTCCATTAAATATTGCTTCTTATTACACAGGAAGAGAGAAACCACTTTACATCATTTTGCTTTTAAATTTGGATGAAGATGCTGACACATATGAAGGAGGATTATCAGATATTTCACGCGTGATATTCCAAAATTTTGAGGATAATGCTTATTTAGAGATGATCCCTTTTCTATTCCAACGCTTATCTACATATCCCAATTTGAACGAAGAACAGAGTTTAGCTGTTACATTTCTAGACAATGTAAATAGATTAATAATTAATAGACTTAGAGACGAAGGAGTTATTACTAAATCAGAATTAAAGATATGGTTAAAAGATAGTTATAGAGAAGGCTTTTTTGATGTAGATGCAATTTTGATGGAATTAATCAAAAAAGAAATTATAAAAGAAACTTCAGTAAAAGGAATGCCATCTGAATTAATTTTTCTTATAAACGATCTTTTTATGATAAGAAGACCTCCAATCAAACTACTTAAGAATCCTGCAGAAAGAGGACTTCCTGAAAGATTTACAGATGAATACAATGCAGCTGTGAGAAATTTTTTCCAAAAATATCGTCCTAGTGAAGAAGACAACTTGAAAATTTTAGATGAAGTTATAGCAGACCCTCAAGTTTACGAAATCCTGAAACTTTTAAGAATTTCAATTGTTACTAAAAATGTTTTAGAGAAACTAAGAAAGAAGGGTGTTGACGATATTGATGGAGGCTTAAAGAGATTATGGGATAATCAAATGATCCATGTATTTCAAGATACTAAAGGAAATGAGTATTATGCCTTATTAACTGACTTTTATAATTCGCTGATATACCCTAAATATATGATAAATATGATCATTTATCAATATAGTGTAAAATCTAAATCAAATAGTGTTCTAATAGAATATTTGAATGTTCTTGATGATAATTATCGATCTACAAAGCTTAAAACTAAAGTAGAGCAAGAAGAATAAAAACCAAATATATTTTTTTAATTTTTTTTTTATATTGAAATACCTGTTATTTCATTGATTTGTTAAATATCCTTTCAGTTTCTTTGCTTTTTCATAAAATTCTTTGTAAAGATTATCGTCTCCTAGCTCAAGACACAGATCTGATATTTTTTCAAAATATTCAGCTGTTTGGGCAATTTCTCCATTTTCTAAACTGATTTTTGCTTGATGGATTAATTGATCTCTTTCAAATAAAGGTTTTAATAATGGAGAAGCATCGGTACTTATTCCTAAGATGTCAGCAACTATTTGTATCATCTTATCCCGATTGTTTGGATCAATTGCTATCATTGAATATGTCTTTAGATTGAGTATCTCTTCAATCTTTTCAACACTTAATGCATCATCTAAATCTTGTTTATTTCCGATAACAGCAGTGTGTGCATGAGGTGCGTGTTCCTTTACTAGTTCTATAAAAAACTTACTTTTTTCCACATTTTCCAATGTAGAATCTGTAATGATAAGAACTGCATCACTCCCCAAAATAAAATCATTCCATAAGTAGCTAAATTGTTCTTGTCCTGCAAAATCCCATAGATGAAAATATAGTTTTCCGATTTTAACAGTTGAGATTTTTCCTGTTATAGTAGGAATATGTACTGATGGAATCTCAGTAGCACAAATTAATTTAGTAGTAGTTGTTTTTCCAACGCCTGAAAATCCAACTAAAGAAATCTTAGTCTTAAGATTTCTATGGATAGAATCCAATATGGGATCTAATAACTCCATAAGAGAAGGATCTAAATTATCTAAATTATGACCAAATGTATCTAAAAATTCTTTTTGTAAGTTTTTCAATTCATTTTTAGTTTGTCTGAGCTCATCATTTATATCTGTTATAAACATAAACATTAATTTTAAATCTTGATCCATAGTAAAGACGATCTTATATTTAATATAATCATAACT
>JBHLNL010000182.1:0-435 GCA_048941605.1 Promethearchaeota archaeon
CAAAACATAGCAAAAATATGTGGTTCAGAGACATCTTGTGGCTCATGACTGCCTAATATTCTTACTGGTAGAATATCTGCAGCATAAAGAATCTCTTCTGGAACATAAGTACAGAAAGTTCCTATTACTTTTCCACCAGTACGCTCCTTCCATTTTTTAGCATATTTATGACGGTTTTCATACCAATCTTTAAACTGTTCAAACAACTTTTAGATCCCCTTGATTTATTCTATTTTGGAAAGTTAAAAATAAATTAAAAATTTTATTAAACCTCTATTTTTGACATAATATTATTATTCTAATTCCTTCTCCGCGACGCATAACGTCAAAAGCTTCATTAATTTCTGAAAGTGGGAATTTATGTGTAATTAATGGTTTAACTTGAAGTGACCCATTCTTAACTAAGTCGATAATATGGGGATAATCGACAGGACG
>JBHLNL010000182.1:445-6454 GCA_048941605.1 Promethearchaeota archaeon
CATTACACGACCAATATCAAATCCATCCCAACGCTTGGCTGAATATCCCACGGCAACTAAACGACCCCCAGTTCGTAAACTATTAAATGCTTGTTTCATAGTTGCGGGATGTCCTATAGCTTCAAAAGCTATATCTGCGCCTCCTCCTGTTATCTTTCTAATTACCCCAACTATTTCTCTTTCATCCATATCTTTTGCTAAAACAGTTTCTACAGCACCAATTTGCTTAGCAACTTCTAATTTTTCTGGAATAATATCGACAGCTATTGGTAGACCTCCAGCTGCTTTTATATTTTGAACGACATTTAAACCTATACCACCACATCCTATAACTACCGCCCAATCACCAGGTCTTACTTGACCTCGATTTTTTACTGCGTGGTAAGGTGTCGAAATAGCATCTGAAATTATACAACTTTCTTCTAAGGACAATTCGGTCGGTAAGTGAACTACATCTTTTATAGGAACCTTAATTTGCTCAGCAAAACCACCATCAATATGATTCCCTAGCATTATCTGATTAAGGCATATGTTTTCTCTACCTGTTCTACAATTAACACAATACCCACAAGAAAGCACAGCAGGGATTATAACATGATCTCCTATATCGAAATTTTCGACATCCTCACTTACTTCTTTAATACGTCCCGATATTTCATGTCCTAATATAAGAGGTGGTTGTTTAACTGTGGGTACTCCATGTTCCAAATAACCAAAATCAGTATGACAAACTCCACACGCTTCTATTTCTATTATAGCTTGCCCTAATTCACCAGAAATATTAGGGTCGGGATAATTGTTATCTATTTTTAAGGGTTCCTTGACTTTTTCAAAAACAGCTGCTTTCATCTCAATTTCCTACAATTTTTTTTTATTATTATTTTAATTTAAACATAATTCTTATTAAACTTAAGAAAATTAACGGTTTTGCCAATTGGGTGGTCTTTTCTCTAAGAATGCTTGTAATCCCTCATTTGCATCGTGTGTAGACATTAATTCTTTTAGATAAAATTCTTCAATTTCATCTAATTTAGCTTCAAAATCAATTCCTACGGCTTTTTTAAATACCTTTTTAGTGTATTGTAATACAATAGTGCTTAAATTATTAACTGATTCAATAATCTTATTAAATTCTTGGTCGTATGATTCGATAGGGAAAATATGATTAGAGATTCCAAGTCTAAGAGCCTCTTCAGCATCAATTATTTCACCTAACATTATAAGCTCAAAAGCTTTTTTATTTCCTATGATTTGTGGAAAAGCTAAAACTGCGATTGGAGGAAAGACTCCTACTTTTATTTCTGGTTGCCCAAATTTTGCTTTATCTGAGGTAATAACAATATCACAGAAAATTGCAATTTCACAACCTCCACCAAGCGCAGCTCCTTTAATACTTGCTATTGTGGGGCATTTTAATTTGTTCAGCTTTCTAAAAATATCATGAAATAGTTTAATCATTTTAGGTGCTTTATCACCTATATGATCACCAACATCTACTCCAGCAGAAAAAGCCTTTCCATTATGATCAAAAATAACTGCTTTTAATGATTCATCTTCGAGGAAACCTTCAAGAGCCTTATTAATTTGCTCCATCATCTCTATTGTTAGAATATTCAATGGGCCATTAGTAAATATTATTTTTCCAATATTATTGGCTTTCTCAACTAGGATTAAGCTATTTGTCAAAATCTTTTCACTCAATATGGCTAATTTTCTTTTAAGCTATTTTAATTCTTTTTTCTAATAAAAAAAATTTATTTAATTTTATTTTAGTTTTGCTCCGCATTTACCACAAAACTCGAAATCAGAAGGTAAACTTTTTGCTTGGCAAGAAGGACATGTAACAGAAGGGGGACCCCATAGAAATTCTGGGTGAATACTCTCTCTTACTCCTCTATAATTTGGAGGTCGTTTCTCTACAAACGCTGACATTCCTTCAAGTGGTTCCCATGAAGCATAATGTATTGATAACCAATCTTTAGCATGTCCAATTGTTTGATGCCAAACGAAATCTTTCCAGAAATTAACCTGTTGTTTCGTATACCTCATACATTCTGGAAATTTGTCAGTTAACTTTTGAGCCATCTTATCAACGGCATCATCTATTTCAGCATAGGGCACTACTTCATTTACTAAACCCCATTCTAATGCTTTTTGCGCGGATATTGGTTCACATAAATATAAAATTTCCCTCGCTCGACGATCACCAACTATAATGGGTAACCATTGTGTTGCACCTCCACAAGCAACAGAACCTACTCTTGTTCCCACTTGTCTGATGGTGGCATGGTCAGCTGCTATGGCTAAATCACAAGCCATTTGCCATTCATTACCTCCTCCAGCAACAATACCATTTATTCTTGCTATTGTGGGTTTACCAATATTACGGAATACATCATGTGCTTCTTGAAAAATGCTCATCCACTTCCAATATTCAGCAGGTTGTATTGTAAACCTTTCTCTATATTCTTTTACATCTCCACCAGTACAAAAAGCTTTATCACCTGCTCCTGTTAAAATAATAACTGCAACTTTATTATCCCATGCAGCATCATGAAACGCTTCAATCATTTCCATTAATGTTAGGGTTGAATAAGCATTATAAACTTCTGGACGATTAATTGTTACAGTAGCTTTCCAATCTTTCTTCTCATAAATAATTTCTTTAAAATCAAATTCTTTTGGATCTTTAGGCTTAAAATTAGGTTCTTTTGTATAAGTCATATAATCACTTCAAAACTATATTTTTTTGATTTCTTTTATTTTTATTCTTATTCTTAGATAATTTTCCAAAATAATATAAAATTTGTTAATAGAAAGTGGTCAGTGGGAATATAATTCCACTAGAAGCACAATTCAGACGAAGTATAAAAAAGAGTAATATTTAAACCGAACATTATCATAATATCTAATGTAGATTTGAGAAAGAAAATAGAAATGGTACTTAATAAGAATGACATCAGATAAAGAAAAGAGTAAAGATGAAAAAAATTCGGAAATTCCTTTCAGAGGTAAAGACTGGGAAAAAGGATTTACAGTAGAAGAACAGAGAGTAGCTGAGTACGTAGAATTATATGAATCAATTGGGTATGAAGTACGTGTTGAACCCGCTAGTCCTGATGAACAAGAGGATTGCCAAGAATGTTTTAAAGCTGATTTTGATAATTTACGAACAATCTATATCAAGCGAATAAAAAATAAAAATAATGAAACGGATTTAGAAGAATTAATTTAATTTAATCCAATTTATACCTCAAAAGCCCATTCTCCATTTCGCATAATTGGTTCAGATTCTCCATTTTCTAATATACCATCAATATCCATTTCTCCCGAACCAATCATGAAATCGATATGTGTAAGACTAACATTGCCTCCAACCTCTGCAAAATCATCATCTGACATTACCTCTCCATTCTCAAGATTGAATTTCCTCGCTCGCCCTAGTGCAACATGAATGGCAGCATTTTCATCGATAAGAGTATTATAAAAAAGTAAACCCGATTGTGATATGGGTGAACTATGGGGAACTAATGCTATTTCACCAAGATACCGAACTCCTTTATCCGTTTCAAGCGTCTTAAGCAAAAATTCTTTGCCCTTTTTCGCCTTTACTTCAATTATTCTTCCTTTAAAGAATTTAAATCTGAAATCCTCAATTATTACACCCCCATAATAGAGAGGTTTAGTACTTGACACAATCCCTTCAGTCTTATCTTTATGTGGCATAGTGAAAATCTCCTCAGTTGGCATATTAGGTGTAAATTTAATCCCATTTTGAGTAGTAGAAATTCCCCCTACCCATTTATGACCTTTAGGCAAACCAATTGTTAAATCTGTTCCAGGAGCAATCAATTTTAATTCATTATATTTTTTTCTATTTAGATATTCTTTTCTTTTATCAAGCTGGTTGATATGATCTCGCCATGCAGATATGGGATCTTTTTCCTTAACCCGACAAATTTCAAAAATTGAATCCCAAAGTTTAGTTATTCTACTTTTTTGAGGGAAATTAGGAAAAACTTTATTTGCCCATCCCTCAGTTGCTCCCGGAGTTGCTAACCAGTTCATTGCATTCTTAGAAACTAATTCAGATACGGGCTTAATATGTTTGAAAAATGTTTGTTGAGATTTTATAATTAATTCGGGATCTTGCTCACGGAGTAACTCCGGATTAGAACAAACAATAAGAAGGTCTGCACCCCCAGCTTCATCAATTTTAACTTCTCCATCGATTCTCCATTTCGGAAATTCTTCGAACGAGTCTCTAGGGGCATGTTGGAATCGGATTAACCGTAATTGTTCATCACCCCACATCACATCAACCAATCTAGCACCAATTTGATAAGCTTTTTTGGCAATCAATCGCACTAAGGGAGCAAATTCTAAGGGTGTGCCATCATTATTTAATGTGGGAGCGCCTATAAGCAACCGTTGTCCAGATTGAAAATTTAATCCTACTTTAACGATAACTTCAGCATACTTTTCTAAATTTTGTTCAAATTCTGAAGACACTTATCACACCTCAAAAACCCATTCTCCATTTCGCATAATTGGTTCAACTGTACCATCTTCACTTATTCCATCAATATTCATTTTATCCGAACCAATCATAAAATCAATATGAGTTAGACTATCATTACCTCCAGCGCTTTTAAATTCCTCATCAGACATCTTATCGCCATTTTCCAAGGCAAATGTAATACCCTTTCCAAGAGCAATATGACAAGAAGCGTTCTCATCGAATAATATATTATAAAAAAGCATATTTGATTGCGAAATGGGTGAACTATTCGGTACTAGAGCAATTTCTCCTAAATAATTTGCACCCTCATCAATCTCGAATATCTTATCCAACATTTCTTTACCTTTCTTGGCAGTTGCACTTACAACACGTCCCTCAGAAAAAGTTAAAGTAAAGTCTTCAATTAAAACATTAAGTGGAAGAGGTTTGGTAGCAGTAACAACACCTTCTGTCATAATTCTATGAGGTATGGTAGCAACTTCCTCAGTAGGTAAATTTGGAGTAAAATCAATTCCATTTTGTGATTTTTCACTACCTCCAATCCAAATATGCCCTTTAGGTAATCCAATTGTTAAATCTGTTCCTGGAGCTTTTAATTCTAGAGATGTGTACTTTTTAAGATTTAAATAGTTTATCCTCGCATGTAATTGTTTAATATGATTATTCCAAGCTAAAACTGGATCTTTTTGCTTCACACGACAGATATCGAATATTTTATCCCATAATTTTGCTATTTGTTCATTAGGAAGGAGATCAGGGAAGATCTTTTTAGCCCATCCTTGAACAGGTGCAGAAATTATTAGCCAATTTGTTGCATTTTTCATAGTTAATTCACGAACAGGTGTATAGAGTTTTAAAGTTGTTTTCGCTACAATTGTCATAAGTTCTAGATCTTGATTAATTAGTAAATCAGGATCAAAAGCATATATTATAAGTTTAGCATCTCCTTTTTGTGTAAACTCTAATGATGCATCTCTTCTCCATGCTGGAAATTCTTCAAAAGAATCACGCGGAGCATGCTGGAGTCTAATTAAATATAATTGAGGATCATTCCAAAAGACTTCAACGAATCTAGCACCCATTTGATATGCCTTCTTAACAAGCAATCTGACAAATGGGGCTAATTCAATAAAAGATGTATTTAAATCAAAAGGTTGAATTAATAAACGTTGCCCTTTTTGTAGATTTAGACCTACTTTTAATATTACTTCTGCATACTTCTCCAAATTCTGTTCGAATTCTGAAGACATTGGACTTTCATTTAAATTATTAATTTTGAATAATAATATTAGATTTTATTTATTATATAAATGCTTTACATTTTTGGATGTTTGTAGAGATATTAATTCAATTAGGATTCTGTAAACTCTTCCTTAAATCAATTATTTTTAGTCAATATTTTTATCTATTTTTTCATTAGATTAATTTATGTCGAAAACAGCTATCGTTAAATTTGATGATTATGAAGAAGGAACTTCTGCTTCTTG
>JBHLNL010000183.1:0-6430 GCA_048941605.1 Promethearchaeota archaeon
TTTTTTGTATAAAGTAAATATAAAGTACATTAGAGCCAATTATCTAATATAATTTTGCTATTATAAGGTTAAATTTAAAACAAAAATATAAATATCGAGTTTTTTTGATAAGTAATAAGGTAATTAAAATCAATAGATCATTTATGGTAAGGGGATAAACATGGGATGGGGTCGTGTAATTAAATCTGGAATTGTAGGAATGTTAATCTTTGTTCCTATATCATATATTTCCTTTAGATTTCTTAATCTTACAGAGGGTGTGACAGGTGGGCTGATCGTAAACATCGATGATGCGATAAGTTCTTTAACAGGTTTTATTGGTTTTGGTGGATTTTTTATAGAATTACTTGTAGGGGCACTAATTGGAGTCGTTTTGGTTTTTATATTTCCTATACATTGGTGTATTATGTATCGTCCTGAGGATTGGTTGTTAATAATCGCTATTACCTTTCCATGGATTTTAAGTTGTGTTATAGCTAGTGCTTTATTTTCTCACTCTCCACGTGAAGCTGTCCATACAAGTCTTTCAATAGGGATAGGGTATGCAATACTTTCTGTTGTACTTTATATCATTTTAGCAGTTGTTGTACCAATGGGATTAGGGACAGCAATATTAGATGGTTTGATGACAGGATTAACAGATTTGCCATTTCTATTAGCAGTTCTAACCGCTATTCTTGAAGGATGTTTAGTTGGAACTGTTTTTGGGGCATTTATAGGAAGTCTAAGATATAAACCTAAGGGTGCTAAAGAAAAGAAAAAGAAAGTGAAAGTGAAGGTAAAAGAAGAAACTGCTGAAACTACTGAGATATTTCCAAGAGAAGAAGTAGAGGAAGAACCTATTAGCACTTCTCATTCTGATTATTGCACTAACTGTGGAACTAAATTAACTGCAGATGATTTATTTTGTACAAATTGTGGCTCGAAGAGATAGAAAACCCAAACTCTAATTACTATAATCCTATTTTTTGTAAATCTTCTTAAAAGATTAATAGAAAATCTATTAATTATTAAATCATAGTGTTTTATATTAATATTAAAAAATCTGTGTATTGGTAGAAATCATGTCGAAAGAGATAAAAGGAATAATTGTTAGTCGCCTTATCATCCTACTCTCTATTATATTAGTACCTATCGCAATTTTTTTAATCTATAACTTTGTGGATTTTAATTTATGGTATTCAAATGATCCGGGATTAAAGATATTAGTAGTTAAAATCATATGCCCTTCAATTTTTAGCATTTCATGGTTATTTTTTTTGATTCTTTTTATTAATCGTTTTGCTAACACTCTCGATGATTTTGATAGAACAATTAGTGTTGTTCCTTCAAGATTAAAATTTTTCTACGGCATTAATGCTGTATATATAATGTCTATCTTTATTTTTCCATTAATTACACCTGTAATTTCAATACTCAGTTTTGCTTCTATGGCATGGAGATTAACAACTTTTAGAAAAAAAGTTTGGGAAGAGGATACAAAGATCTCCCTCCTTACATGGATTATGATGGCCCTAGTATCAATTATTCCAATTTTCTGTACTGTAAGTGTAATTCCCGAATTTTTTGTTTTAGCATCTTTTCTGTGGAATATAATTTGGGTTCCCTTACTTCCATACCTTTTTGTTATTTCTTATTCATTATTTACTTCCTTAGCGATTGGTTCTTTCATCCTTTTATTTTATAATGCAGGTATCAGTGAATACGAACAATTATGGGTTGATTCTTCAAAAAAACAGACTATCTGGTATATAAGGATACTTGAAATAATACTTTTTGCTTTTTTCCTGTTTTTAGATTTAGGAGATTTTGAAGTTATTAATTTATTTTATATTGCAGGTTTTATTTTCATTATATTTACTTCATTAATTAATCTTATTCAGGGTAAAACCAAAGTAAAAGGTTTCAAAAGCCATTTATTTGGATATCTTATTGCAGCTGTATTTATTGGCTCTAATGTCCTCTTTTCTACTGCAGAAATTTCTGAATTATTAAGGGTTTGGAGTCTACTTATTTCAGCTATACTATATATTTTCGTGTTTTTTTACACATTTGTAAAAGTGGAATAAATTACAAATATTTTGATAAAAATGTGCAACCACTTTCGAGATTAAGTGAACAATTTCATTTTATTTTCTTGTTGTATAAAAATTTTACAAATTGATAATAAAAAGTTAAAAAGTATAGATGTATATTTTATTTTTCCCGTTTAAATTTTAAATTTTTTACATGATTGTTGGAGAATTGAAAGATTCTATTATATTAGAATAAAAATTATTAAAAAGTCAGATTTTGTTTATAATCTTAATATAAACCTTAATTATTTAAACAAAAATTATGTGAGAAACATGAAAAATTTAAATACAAAATCTTTAATGGTCATTACAATTGTCTTTTCTTCTGTATTTGCAATGCCTACGTTAGCTATGGGACAAGAACAGGATTACGATGATTTATTCAATATTAATCAAGTAGATGTAGGTATTTTCGAAGGTTTTAGAGGAGGTTTTGGTGCTCTGTTCGGAGATCACTTAGGATATGGTGGAAAAATAATAGGTTCAATATTTCAAACGCTTTTTCTTCAAGGTTTAAATCTTACTAAACATGAGATGTTAGGGAATGTATTTGTTTTAAGTGCAAATCGGACATTCCGAGAAACTGGTACATATAATTTTGCTGCTGAAGGAGATTTAAGAGATGTTTATTTTGCTCCTCATGAATATAATGAACTTGTACCTTTAGTTACAGGAATGACACCAACGGATGTTGGGCATGCATACTGTGTTGTTGAAAAAGAAGGTGAGTTTGATTATATTATAGAGGTTGGAGCAGCAGTTACTTTGATTATTTGGGATAATGATAGATCTTTCATTACAGCTGTTAATAAATTACTTAATTTCTTCAAACAACTAATTGCTCTTCAAGAATTGAATAGACCAATAACCCAAGATCTTATCCGCGAAGGAATTTCCTTACTTACTTGGTTTTTAATCCATATTAATGATATTTTCACTGGAGATGAGTTATTTGTGATGAATCCAATCATGTGGCAAAAACTTGATATTATTCCTGGACCCGGTTTTGGCATTACCAAGACTTGGTACTTAACTGGTAATGATACAACCTTAAATCCATTGACAGATGACTCGATTGAGAGTGATGTACCAAATGGACAATTATTATTGGATCTCTGGAATATGACAGCTCAGAATAGAAAAGATAATTATATGGAATGGCTTTTAACACCAACTTCAGGAGGAGTTGCAGAAACAATTTGGACTCAATTTTCATTTGATTTGATTCAATTATGGGTAAAAAATTTTGAGATTCATATTGATGTTGCTGCCATCCTTAATGCAGCAACAGGTGGAGGTGGCACAAGTCCAGAAGTTATTATCGCTAATGCTTTTAAGGGATGTAATATTGAGTTTTACCTATTTACACATCATCTAGCTGGAGCCTTCTTATATAATGATACAGATAACAATGAGATCATCTCTGCAAATCATACTCCTGTTGTAGTAAATGGTGACACATATGAAGTACCCAATAGTTCTGAACTCACACACAGATTAATATTAGGTCAAGTACATGGAGGCTTCGAGTTTGTTGAACCAAAAATTGATCTAAGCAATAAGAGTATTTCATGGGGAATCAATTTGTGGAATTCTGATATTTCCGCTGTTCCATTAGGTGTCGATTTGAATTCTTACCTAAATGCTCCAGTCGAAAACCTTGGCCGTATTCACTTTGGGTTCACATTTGAACCATTAACCGATAGCGAGTTAGGTGCAGCACATGGTCGTGTTAAATTAAATCAATTTTTTGATCCTTGGAATGATCCTAACACACCTTATGCCAATTCAAATATACCAAACTTAGATTTAGCAATTCTATATGTTTCTACAGTCCTACATTTTGAACTTGATGTTGCTACTGAAGGTGAAATTCCTGAAGACCCTCAGACAATATTAGAGCAAGAACATTATAAGAGTACAGAACATAAGTTAATGGTTGGTGATTATATAGGTCGTTCTGCTCAAGGGGAACTTGAATTCGTAGATATTGCAGGACCAGAATATGATTATGGAAGTTATTCAGGGACATTAGAAGCTAATGCGAGTACTTGTATTATTCCACTTTATGTTTGGTTAATGGAACATGAAAGACATGATTCATATCTTATCGAAGGAGGAGAAGAAGTGAGTAATTTTGCTACAGATATTAGAATACAAACTGAATTAAGTGTTATGATATATGCTGTTTGTTATCCCCAATTTGAAAATGGAACTGGTATATGGCATGATCCTACATTCTCAGTTTATATGGTATTCGAAGGAGAAGGATTCTGGGCATTAATAGTATTGATTGCTGGAGTTGGATTAGTTGGTGTTGCTACTATCCTAATCAAGCGAAGGAAGGATAGAAGATTTTAATTTATAAAATTTTATTTACTTTTTTTTCTTTTTTAACATTTTTTATTCAATTTTTTGATTTTTTACTGAATTTTAATGATTTTTAAATTACCAATTCCTACAAAGTTTTAAATTTTGAGAAATCTAAGTGACATAAAGATGCAAATTATTTTCTAATATAGTGAGTAAAATATGACTTTAAAAATGCAAAATCCTTTTTATGTTAATGAAAATAAACGTTGGTTTAAGAAGTGGTGGCCAGAGGGTGTCCCTTTTAACGCTGTTTTTGAAGAGAAAACGATAAATGAATTATTAGACGAACAAGTTGATAAATATGCAAAAGAGAATTTTATATGGTTTTTGGATACATGGATCACCTATAAGCGGTTTCAGGAATATGTGAGATCTTTTGCAACAGCATTAACTAATTTAGGGATTAAAAAGGGGGATGTAGTAGCATTGCATCTACCAAATTGTCCCCAATATATCGTTTCTTATTACGCAGTTACAAGAATAGGAGCAATTGCGAACGGTATCAATCCAACATACCAACCAGTGGAAGTTCTTCACCAATTTGATATTACAAAACCAAAAATACTAATTATTTTAGATGCCTTATATGAATCTTCAATAAAACCGATATTAAAAGAAATAAAAATAGATACTGTTATCTATACTAATCTTACAGATTTGGTAGAAATCACAGGAGTTAAAAAAGCAATTGGAAAATTTGTAAAAAAAATACCAACAGGGAAAGTGGATTTTCCAGGTGCATTAAAATATAAAGATTTATTAAAAACCAAACCAGAAGTTCAAGAAGTGACCTTTGATGTAAAAGAACACCCAGCAACATATATAATGACAGGAGGAACAACAGGCTTACCAAAAGCAGCTGTATTATCTCATTTTAATGTTGTATCAAATGCTGAACAATGTAAATTATGGTTAGGGGGAGAAAAACCAGGAATAGGAAATATTGGAATTCTACCATTATTTCATAGTTTTGCTCACACTGTTATAATGAATACTACTTTAACTGTTGGAGGGTGGATAATGCTCTTTCCAACTCCTCCCTCTCAAGTTGAACTATGTGAACAAATCGAAAGTTTACCATGTAAAGAAGGTTTAATATATGCAGGTACTGAGATTTTATTTAAAAATCTAGCAGAGCTTAAAAATCTTAAGAGAAGATTCCCCAGAGTTATGGGGAAATTAGCCTTATGTATTTCAAGTGCAGGTCCATTGCATAAGACAGTTCGAGATGCTTTTGTTGAAAACACAGGAGGCCGGATCGTAGAAGGTTATGGTTTATCAGAGGCTAGTCCTGCTGTAAGTGCAGGAAATTTGTTTGGTGAAAGTCCAGTAGGAAGTATTGGTATGCCCTTTCCAGGTACAGAATGGGGTATATGGCCTGCAAATGATTTTAATAAAGGTCCAATATGTATGGGAGATCCTGAAGATAAAAATTATGGTATTGATTTTAGTGGTGAAATTTGTGTTACTGGACCTCAAATTATGTTGGAATATCTCAATGAACCTGAAGAGACTGCTAACACAATTTTTGAATACAAGGATAAATTATGGCTCTTAACAGGGGATATTGGTTTTATGAATGAAGATGGTACAATTGAAATAAGAGACAGAAAAAAACAACTAATAAAATATAAAGGTTATTCTGTATTTCCTAAAGAAATCGAAGAATTATTAATGAAACATCCAGATATTACGGAAGCTGCTGTAGCAGGACTCCCTGACGAGGAATATGGAGAAATTATTAAAGCTTGGGTTTCAATTAAGGAAGATTGTGATTGTTCGCCTCAAAACATAAAGAATTGGGCGGAAAATAATATGGCACACTATAAGGTACCTCACAAAGTAGCTATAATTGGAGAGCTTCCCAAAAATTTGATTGGAAAAGTTCAAAGAAGAGTATTACAAGAATCAGATCCAATTTGGAAAGAAAAACATACTTATAATGAATAATTTTCTTTTAAAAGTAATAAAATATTATTAAA
>JBHLNL010000028.1:0-27713 GCA_048941605.1 Promethearchaeota archaeon
CCAATATATTAAGATGATTTAACTATGAGTGAAGAAAAATCTGAAAAACCAAAACGCAAAGAAAAGATCATTGGGATAGACCTTGGGACTAGCAATAGTGCTTGTGCAGTATTAACAGGAACTGGTAAACCAGAAATTGTACCAGCTGCAGAGGGTAGAACTCTCGGGGGAAAAGCATTTCCTTCTTATGTAGCTTTTGATGAAAATGGTCGTAAAATTGTTGGTGAACCTGCTCGAAGACAGGCTGTTTCTAATCCGGATGGAACAGTCACCGCAATTAAACGTAAAATGGGAACATCTTACAAGGCTAAACTCCAGGTAGGGGATAAAACCCAAGAATTCAGTCCAGAAGAAATATCAGCAATGATATTGAAGAAAATTAAAACTGATGCTTCAGCGTATTTAGGAGAAGAAGTCAAAAAAGCAGTGATAACTGTTCCGGCATATTTTAATGATGCCCAAAGAACCGCAACTAAAAATGCTGGTGATATTGCTGGCCTTGAAGTCGTAAGAATGATTAATGAACCTACAGCTGCATGCTTAGCATATGGTCTGGATAAAGAAAGTAAAGGTAAGCTAATGAAAATATGTGTATTAGATTTAGGGGGTGGTACTTTTGATATCACAATTATTGAATACGGTGAAAATGTAGTTGAGGTTCTTTCCACTGCTGGAGATACTCAGTTGGGTGGAACCGATATGGACAACGCCATAATTGACTGGGTAACTGAAGAATTTAAAAAGAAAGAAGGAATTGATTTAAAAGGTGATAGTAAAGCTTGGATAAGAATCAAAGATGCAGGTGAAAAGGCAAAGATAGAATTATCCACGACTTTATCAACTACAATAAATCTACCTTATCTTGCTCAAAAAGAAGGAAATCCAGTTCATTTAACCATGGAACTCACAAGGGCAAAATTAGAATCTTTAATAGAACCGACTCTTAGACGATTAGATCCTATAATGCAAAGAGCAGTTTCTGATGCGAAATTATCCGCGGCAAATGTAGATAAGGTGATATTAGTAGGTGGTCCTACTAGAATGCCCTCTGTTCAACAAAGATTCAAAAGATTTTTCGCTGGAAAAGAACCTGAGCATTCAGTTGATCCAATGGAATGTGTCGCTATAGGTGCAGCAATACAAGGGGGTATCATAGCAGGAGATGTCGAAGACTTGCTACTTCTTGACGTTACACCCTTATCTTTGGGGGTTGAAACTTTAGGTGGCGTTTTCACTAAATTAATTGAACGAAATAGCACAATTCCTACTGAGAAAGGTCAAGTATTTAGTACCGCAGCAGATAATCAACCTGCAGTCACTATTAATGTGCTTCAAGGTGAAAGAGCAATGGCTAAAGATAATATTTCACTAGGAATGTTTCATTTAACAGGAATTCCACCTGCTCCTCGTGGCATTCCACAAATAGAGGTAAAGTTCTCTATTGATGCTGATGGAATTGTGCATGTTACTGCAAAAGATTTAGGAACAGGAAAAGAGACAGGCATTACTGTTACAGGTGCTCAAGGCTTAACACCCGAGGAAATTAAAGAAAAAGTTCAAACCGCAGAACAATTCGAAGAAGAAGATAAAAAAGTCAGAGAATTAGTTGAAGCCAAAAACAATGCTGATTCTATGATTTATCAAACTCGAAAATTAATGGAAGACAATAAGGATAAAATCCAAGAAAATGAAAAAAATCAAATTGAAGCAGCTATAAAATCATTGGAAGAAGATATCAAAAGTGAGGATGTAAATAGAATCAAAATGGGAATAGAAAATCTGCAAAAATCTATGTATAGCTTCTCTCAAAGGATTTATCAAACTCAAGCCCAAGATCAGGTATATCAACAAGCAGCCGAGCAAGCTCAACGTGCTGCGGGCGGTATGGGCGGTGTTCCTCCAGGAGGTATGGGAGGTGCTCCACCAGGTGATATGGGCGAAACTGGTGCTGGTGGTGCTACATATAAAAAAGATAAAGCGAAGGAAGAAGACAAGAAAAAGAAAGTTGTAGATGTGGATTGGGATGAAGATTAAAGCTGAATTAGATTATACATAATTTTATTCTAACAGTTCTTATATTTTGTTATTTTTCTTAACCTTTCATTTATTTTTTTCATTAAAAGTTATAAAAATCATTCAAAATAAGACCATTTTCCAAATTAATAACAAATTGATCCACTTCCTCTTGTGTATCACCTAATATTAAGTATCTAGTAAACTGTAAGAATCTTGAAGATAAAGGTTAAGTATACCTTTATACCAATAATTAATTAAGAAATTCTAACAGTTAGATATAATAAATTGAATGCAAAAACAAGAAAAATTATTGGGATTTTCTTGGTTTTATTGGGATTTGGAATGATTTCCGGTTTTTTGATCTGCGGATCTATTTATTTGTCGACTAACTGGAGTCAGACTTACGTTTGTATAATCCTTCTTGTCTGGGCATTTTTTTTAATTTGTATAGGTTATGGGACTATTATGAAAGCGATACAAAACCCAGATGAAGAATAAAAAATAGTTTTTATAATTAAAAAAAAATTAATTAGTTTTAATAACTTCAATACTTTCAATTATTTCAGAGATGTTTTCAATTAAATAGTTTGCTACTTCTTCAGATATTTTGCCTTTTTCTAACAAACAGTTTATTTTCGATAAAATATGGTCTAATTTCCATTGAACACAATTTAGGATGCATTCAATACTTTCGCCTTTTGAAATTTTTATTAGAGCCAATTCCAGAAGTTTCGCTGAACAAGATATCATTCCTCGAAGATATTTCCCGATATAGCAATGAATCTGATCCTCTATAAAGTCTTTTAGATTAAGCAATCTCACTTCTATTAGAGCAATACTAAATGCCTGTTCTGAACCAACAGTAGCTCCTTTTAGAAGTACAATATTGTTCCTAATATCATGTAAAGTATCTATAATATATTCAGCGTGAATATCCTCAATGCACCCCTTTTTATTAATAATTTCTGTTTTATGCTCAGCAAGTCCTACAAATAATTTAGCAAGACAATCATGAATCAAAGCGCACGTAATTTCATTGTTCTCAATGTGGTTTAAAGCTTTATACAAATGACATATTGCTAGATTTAACTTTATGATAAGACAACGAGCAATGCAACAGCACAAGTTTTCATCAATATAGTTCTTTAATTCTTCTAGCTGCCAAATAACATATTCATACATTTGCAACAAGACATTTTCAAAAGTACCAGTAACAGAAGAAGATAAGGCATCATTAGGACGATCATTATCGTCATCGTCAACTTGAATTAAAACTTCAGATGTTCCCATATCGAAAAGCCATTGGTTTTCGAAAGCATAAGAATAAGTGTTTCCATCTTGAAGTTGTGTGATCGGTTCAACTAATTCTCCATTAATAAAGATTGAAATATCTCCAATTCCACTATAGTCGATTGCATCAAATGTAACATTTATTTCAAAAATATCTGGAGTTATTATCAGATTTGCTAACTCTGGAGGATCAACATCGTCATCTATTATTTCTTGCTCTTTCGTTAATTCTGTAGTTAGGGAATCCACAATCAAGGTTCGATCATTATCATTATCTCTAGCAAAAATTTCAATAGTATAAATGCCCAGAAAAGGTGGTAAATTCCATGATCCTGTTTCAGTACCATCAAGGTTTATGGTATAATCCGCTAATCCTTCTGTTGATTCATAAGTAACTGCAATATTTATTTCACTTAAACCAGAATCTAAATCATAAATATTCCATTCAAAACATCCTGGATTACTGTCAAAACCACTTCCGATATATTGGATCTCAATTTCTGGAGGTGCAACATCATCATCTATTATTGTACTTGAAATACTTAAAATGTTTGATAATGAATCATCTGGCCTATCAAAATCATTATCTCTTGCAAAGATTTCAATAGTGTAAATACCTAGATTATATGGTAGATTCCATGATCCTGTTTCAGTACCCTCAAGGTATATCTTGTAATCATCTAATCCTTCTGTCGATTCATAAGTGACTGAAATGTTTATGTTGAATAAGCCGGAATCTAAATCATAAGCACTCGATTCATGGTAATTTAATTGGTCGTCATAAACATTCCATTCAAAATATCCTGGATTACTGTCAAAACCACTTCCAATATATTGGATCTCAATTTCTGGAGGTGTAACATCATCATCCATTATTATAATTGATTCTGATCTTGAAGCTGAGATTCCATCATTATTTTCCACTTCTACATAAATAGTGTGCTCTCCTAAAGTATTTGGAACATTATATTCACCAAGTGTATCTCCAGCAAATTGCCCATCAATCAAGACATCAATAGTTTCTTGGTTAATTCCACTTTCAGGATCATAAGCATTTACGTTCCATTTTCCTGAATTTCCGTCTGTTCCATCTCCATCTTGATAGTTAATATTAATAGTTGGTGGTGAATAATCCGCAACAGGTTTAGCAGCAATTAAATCAATATGAAGATACCGATCTCCACCACTAATAATATAATTGCGGTCTAGAAAGGAGATCCAAACTCTGTCGATAAATTTCCAATTATCAAGAGTAACCGTATGAAATCCCTGTGATAAAGAGGATGTACCATCGTATGTTCCATCTGTATAATAAACCCAAATTACTACAGTTTCTTCCAGGGCAGTATTATATTCCGTAAAATCAAAATATAACTCGTCACATTTTACATGATCAAAATAGAAATAGACATCTATATAGAATTCATAATAAAGAACCCACCACATCCACCATGCTCTTATACCCAAAGTATCGCCATCATTTTCATATACAGAATTTAAATTTCCCGAAATATGCTCCCCAGTAGATATTGAATAAGAATATGGACGAATATCATATGGAGTAGGTTGATTTATGGGATGAACTATGATTGGCAAAGATAGGAAAGATATTAAAAATAGATTTATAAAAATCAGAATTTTAGATAAATTACGTAATTCCTTTATTTTTAAATTTTTCGTCTAAGATTCACCTTAAATGCATTTATTGCACATAAATCATAATTTGTTTTGGATATATTTAATATTTTTGTTAAAGCTCCTACTTTTACTTTAACTAAGCGAACAAAGGCATCCAAAATATGATTTACTTATTTTTCCTTACAGTTCTGCAGAATTTAATATATTTTTTTTGTGTCTAAAATTTTTTTTGTGGTTCACCATGAAATTCAATTTAAAATATGAAAAAGGTGAAGAAAAGAGTATTTTAAATTCCATTTCAAAAAATAGATGTTTAATAATCCCTATTCAATACTAATAGTGAATTTATTCCTTAGTATCCAATACCTAAAAGATTAAATTTTAGGAACAATTTTAATTACTTGAGTTTTTAACAAATTTCATTATACTAAGGGACTAAAGAATCATGAGCTCTAATAAAAGAGATTATTATGAAGTTCTTGGTGTAAGTAAAGATGCCACTTTAAATGATATCAAACTTGCATATCGACGATTGGCCAGAAAACTACATCCAGATTTAAATAAGACCGACCCGCAAGCAAAGGAAAAATTCATTGAACTCCAAGAGGCCTATGAAGTATTGAGTGATCCAGATAAAAGACAAAACTATGACAGGTTTGGATTTAGCGGAGTACATGTTGATATGAGCGATTTCTTTAGGGGTGGTATTCCTGGAATTGATGAATTACTTAGAAGCATTTTCGGAGGATTTAGTCCTTTTGGTGGATTTGATGATTTTGGATTTGGGGGATTTGGTTCAAGATCGAGAAGTAGAACTACTACTCCACGTAGAGAAGTTGGACAAGATTTAGAAGATCGTATTGAGATTTCTTTTGAGGATGCAATGTTTGGTATCAAGAAGGATATTCCTATAGAAAGATATACTCCCTGTGATGATTGTGAGGGTACAGGCGCAGAAGATCCTTCAAGTATAAAAACTTGCTCAGAATGTCAAGGAACGGGAAGGATACGGAAGATGTCACAATCTGGTTTTGGTACTATTATCCGTGAATCAGAATGTTATACATGTAATGGTACAGGAAGGGTAATTGAGAAAAAGTGTAAAACTTGTGGAGGAAGAAAGGTTGTACCTGAAATTAAAACAATTCATGTTAATATTCCTCCTGGCGTTGAAGATGGCGTTCATTTAAAAGTTCAAGGAGGTGGTCATGTGCCCTCAGTTAATGCTATTCCTGGAGATCTCTACTTAGGAATCCGAATAACTGGTGATGAAAAATTTATACGTCGAGGAAATGATCTATATACACCAGCAAATGTGGATATTGTAACTGCCACCATTGGAGGAACTATAAGCGTTCCAACTTTAGATTATAAGGAACAGAAATTGACAGAAAAACAACTAACAATACCTCCAGGGACTCAACCAGGAACGGAATTTCGAATTAAAAATCGAGGAGTTACATATTTACGTGGAAAAGGTAGAGGAGATCAATACGTTATTGTAAATATTGAAATCCCTAAAAAGGTTTCTGATAAACAAAAAGAATTATTGTTGAAATTTAGAGATTTAAATAAATAGGATTTTAAAATAAAAAAAATTTTGTTATTTTGAAGTTTTTTTGATTCTTATAAATGAGAATCTAACCAATCAATTACATCTTGGAAAACTTCTTCACGGTTAATTTCGTTAAAGATTTCATGTCGTGCATCCTGATAAAATTTATATGTAACATCTTTAATACCATATTTTTTATATCGATCTATCATTCCTTGCACATATTTAGTTTTATTTCCTATAGGGCATTCAGAACCAGATATAAAGAAAACCGGTAATTCTTTAGGGACTTTTTGTTCATTTTTGGAATCATACATTTTTTCAAATCCATAAAGAAATTCTAACCATAGACTGGCAGGAGGAACGAACCCACACCAGACATCATCTACATACTTTTGAACTTCTTCTTTGTCTCTACTGAGCCATTCAAATCCAGTTGCCCCTTCATCATTTTGCCAATCACGGTTGTTAGGTGCAAAGTTCATGTCAAACATTCTTTGGCTTGGTTCAGTAGGACCAAGTTTTTTCATTTCACTTTTAAGAAGTATCTTTCCCGCCTTAACTACTAAAGATCTCACTTTGCCATTTGTACCACTAAGAACAACTCCTTTTATTTCATTACCCCAATCTTGAATGTAATCTTGTGCAAGCATAGCACCCCAAGAATGTCCTATTAAGAATAATGGAATGTTAGGGTTTTCTCTCTTTATTATTTTAGACAATTCATGAACGTCATTAACTACGCCCCTCCACCCATTTGGTCCTAAAACACCTGCATGCCCTTTTAAAGTAGCTTCTGTCAAATCACCAGCAGTCAATCCATGACCACGTTGGTCATTTGCATAACAAATATACCCTTCTTTACATAAAGCTTCTGCTACTCGTTGGTACCTTCTCGCATGCTCCGCTAATCCATGAATAAATTGTACTGCTGCTTTAGGAGCTGTTTCTGGTTCCCATTTATAAACGAAAATCTCGATTCCATCTTGATCCGTAAAATTAAATGTCGAACTATTCATATTATCATCTCTATTCATTATGTAGAAAAATTAATTATTTTATAATTTCATTTAAATTCATACTATAATTAAAATTTTAATTTATATATTAAATGACCAGAAAAGTACTCATTACTGGACCACCAAGATGCGGAAAAAGTACTTTGGTAACAAAATTAATTAAATATTATCAAATGAAACGGTATATTATCTATGGTTTTTTAACTCCTGAGATTAGAGAAAATGGTAATCGAATTGGTTTTAATATTCTAGATATTTATTCTGAAGAACAGTCTAAATTAGCAAGAGTAGGAAATTTCAATACTAAATATAGGGTTGGAAAATATAATGTTTTCATTGAGGAATTTGATAATTATCTTAAAAGCTTGTTAAATTTAGAAGAAAAAACTCTTGATATGATTATAATTGACGAAATTGGTAAAATGGAACTTTTTTCTAAAATATTTCAAAATTTTATAAAGATAATATTTTCTTCTAATAAGTCAATCATAGCTACAATAGGATTGAAGTTGCAGCATCCACTTAAAAATTATCTTATAAATCTTCCTTCTATACAGTTGTTAAATTTAAACAGACAAAATTCTCATCTAATATTTGAAAAAGTAACCTCCTTTATTCCTTAATTTAGAAATTAAACTACAAATTAGATTTCTTTTCCCAAAACTTTAAATTTGGATTCTATTTATTTTAATAATTAGCATTAACACATTGTAGTATAAAGGGATAAAAGCAATTTTTAAATTTAGGTGATTAAACTGAAGTGGAAATGTGACACTTGTGGTTATGAATTTGAATCAGATGATTTTCCCGAGGAGGGTTTTAAGTGCCCTGGTTGCGGAGACCCAAATTGCACTTTTACTTTAGCAGATTAATCTTTTTTCTTGAGAACTATTTTATTAGAATAAAAAATTCTTTTGTAAAATTCTTAAAAATTTAAATGCAATAATTCTATGAAATTGAATTAGATTAATCTATTAGTTAATGGTTAAATATTAAGTTCGTCCCTCTAACTTGTTCATTTTACTTATATGTGAAAATTTATAAGTCTGAAACTAGGTTAGATTGGTATGAGATTTAATTTAAATCACAAACGGGGGATATTTTTACTATTTTTACTTCTTTCAATTATTTCTGGAGTTATAGTAATTCAAAACACAAATAAAAATTATTCAATAGATGAAAATGCACTTTCAATCAGTGCTCCAGATGATCCTTATTACCCGAATAATAATTCTTCCACGGCATTTGATCTCTCGAGCTATAAAAATACATGGCTAAGTTCGATCAACGGAACTGGTATTCAGTTAGATCTTGATTGGTATAACATAACAATATTTACTGGAGAGGAACGTCTTATTGTAAAACTTCTTTTCTGGCATTTTGATGATAATCTTGATGTAATTGTTTTAGATTGGACTCTAAATCCAGTAGTGAATAGTACTACTATTACAGACAATGAATATATTGATTATGTACTTCCATCACCAGGGATGTACTACATTGTAGTATATGGAAATAACCTAGGATGTAAATATGATTTATTGTGGAGTAGTATTGATATTTTTATAACCGATGATGTTTATGATTTTAATGATTTAAATGATATCCGTGGAAACGCTACTAATATCTCTTTTCTTAATAATACATGGCTTAGTTCTTTCAATGGATTAGGTATACAATCAGATGATGATTGGTATGAAATATTCATACTTTCTGGATATAACCACCTTAAAGTTGACCTAATTTTTTGTCATGCTTTTGGTGATATTGATATAGAAATTTGGGATGATTTTAACATGATGATTGCTTCAAATACCGATGTAATTGACAATGCATTTATTGATCTTTACAATCTTCCTGGTGGAATATATTATATTCATATATACTATGCTAATGCAGGTAATACCTATGATCTTAGATGGAGTGCTCTTCCTTCTGATGCTGATGATTGGATGGAGGAAAATGATGACTTTTGGAATGCAAAACCGGTCAATCCAAATTACTATGGTGATTTGATGATCACAAATTATGATGAGGATTGGTATCGATTATATTTAGAACCGGGTGATACCATCGAGGTCTACATATATTTTGACCATTTTATTGGAGACTTAGAGTTAGAATTGTTTAACCCTTCCTATGGATGGGAATCTGGATCTTATTCTATAAACAACTACGAAGCTATATATTTTACAGTGGAAGTTGCAGGTGACTGGCGAATTCGAGTATACCGTGTATCTGGTAATTCTTTTGATGATGTGGATTATGATCTAGATATATGGGTATATAAAGAAGACCCGACAAAAGAGGACCCCTATGAATGGAATGATAATCCTGAGAACGCTTATTCACTTATTGAACATGAGCATACATGGCTAAGTGAGATTCATGGTAATGCACGTCAAGGAAGCGAAGATTGGTATACAATCTTTATCACACCTGGTTTTCAACATTTAACAGTTGATGTTGTGTTTAATAATTCTGAGGGAAATATTGATATTTCAATCTACCAATTTTGGGATGAATATAATATGATTTTTATCGGTGGTAATTATTCTTTTGATGATAATGAACATTTGGAAATCTTAGGTATAACACCTGGGCCTTATCTTATCCAAATTCATGGAGCATTTATGGGAAATGAATATGATTTATGGTGGGATGACCTAAGAACTGATTTTAGATCTGATGATAATTATGAGGATAATGATATTCCGTCAAATGCATATGATTTATCATCTGAAATTGAATATAGGGACATGTATGGTATTAGAGGTAAATCATTAGGACATATTAATGATATTGGGATACAAGCAGATAATGATTGGTACAAAATAAATATAGATTCAGAATTTTTACAGTTGAAAGTTGTTGTTCTTTATGAATATTCGGCAGGAGCAGTAGGGATAGAAATTTATGATTGGGATTTAAATAGATTAACAGATAATTTTACCGCAAGAGATAATGAATATATCAATTATGAACTTCCATCTAATGGAACATATTACATTCGGGTTTTTGGTGATAATAAAGGAAGCCCTTATGATTTATGGTGGGAGCTTCGGGAACACTCGAAAGGTATGATCCCAGGTTATGACATATTAATTTTGCTTGGTGCAATATTTGGCGTTGCTACAGTAATAACATTAAAGTGGAAAAGAAGTAAAAAGAATCTTTAAATGTTTTTTTATCATTTTTTTTATTTTATCAATTTATTCAAATACTCTACTCAATTATTTCAATTTTAAATGTTATGGTTTATTTAAACTATTTAGAATTATAACGAGAAGGCTTTGTTTTGATTAAATTATGACTGAATGTAATCAGGAAGAAAGAAAAATTAGTTGTACATGTACATATGACTGTCATAGAAGAGGCAAATGTTGTGAATGTATAGAATATCATCTTTCTATGAGTCAATTACCAGGGTGCGCATTCGCTAAGATTTCAAAAGATGCTGAGAGATCCTATAATAGAGATTTCAACTATTTTGCTAAATTAGTATTGAAAAAATAAAATTGCATATAATAAACTGAAAGGTTATAAAATGACTGAATTTATGAAGATGTTTAAAGAGAAAGTAATAGACTATATTCAATTTCAATTTACCACGATTTTAGGTGAATTTAAAGCAGTTGAGTTTCCTGTGAAAAACTGGGAGGATTTAAAAATTGGTACTGGAATTGATGGTTCAAGCTTGGGTTTCCTCACGACTGAACAAAGTGATATGCGAATTACACCAGACTTAGATACATTTAGAGTACTCCCATGGAATCCCAGAATAGGACGCTTTATTTGTGACTTAACTGATAATAATGGTAAAGCCTATCCTACATGCCCACGGGGAATATTGAAAAAAGTTATTTCTAAAGCTAGTAAAATGGGATATGAATTTCACACGAGACCTGAAATGGAATGGTATTTTATTACAAAAGATTTAAAACCAGCAGATAAAGCAAGATATATGGATATGTTGCCTTTAGATGAGTTCCATGATTTACGTCGCCAGATCACTGATGATATGATGAATATGAATATTGGTGTTAAAACTATTCACCATGAATTTGGTTTTGGACAACAAGAGGTTGAACTTACGTCTGGTAATGCTCTACAACAAGCAGATAATGTCCAAACAGCAAAATTAATAACGAAAGTTAGGGCATTCTATGATAATTTGATTAGTACATTTATACCTAAACCTTTTGAGCAGATGGCTGGAAGTGGTTTGCATATTCATCAATACCTTACTAAAAATAATGAGAATGCGTTTGCTGATACTGAAAATCACTTAAGTAATATTCTTAGGTATTATATTGGAGGGATTCAGCATCACATTAAAGCAGTCTCATCTATTTTAAATCCTACAACTAATTCCTACAAAAGATTAACTCCTCACCATGAAGCCCCAGTCTATGTTTCTTGGGGCATTGGAAATAGAACAGCGCTAATACGAGTACCTGGGTATGAATCCTCTACTCATATAGAATATAGAGCTGGTGATGCTATGATGAATATCTATTTAGGTACTGCGATATTACTCGCAGCTGGTTTGGATGGTATCAAAAATAGACTAGAACCAAACCAAGCTACTTCTAAAAATGTTGACATGATGACTAAGGACGAACGAACAGAATTAAAAATCGAGAAACTTCCAGGAAGTTTAGAAGAATCATTACAAGCCTTTGAAAAGAGTCAATTTATTAAAAAAGCTTTAGGGAAAGACCTCATGAAGATTTATTTGAACTTAAAATATGCTGAACTCCAAGAATTTGAGATCGCTAAATCTAATGGTAAAGAAAAAGAGTGGGAAATTGCCAAGTATCTTTATTGGTAAAAAATGCCAGTTTAGAAAAAGTGTAGAATTAGACTTATAATCCATATTTTGATACGGAATTTTTTTATATCCTAATTATTTTTAATGTCATAATAATCCAATTAACTAAAAAACGATAATCAGTAAAGAAAAATAGAAAATTAATGGAGGGAATAAAATTTCAGAAATTTTTTTGATAATAGGTATAATTCTCGGTGTTTTATTCTTTTTTATTGCTATTTGGCTCTTAACAGGTTTTAAAACAGCAACTGAATATAATCGTTTGATAATTTTTCGATTCGGACGATATAAAAGGACTATTGGCCCGGGTATCGTATATGTATTACCACTTATAGAGAAATCCTTAGTAGTTGATATAAGAATTAAAACCTTAGATATCGCTAAACAAGACATTATAACTAAAGATAACATTCCTGTTACAGTGGATACAAGCGTATTCTATAAGGTTGTGAATCCACAATATGCAACCACTAAAATTGAAAACTATATGAGAGCTGTATTCAATTATACCCAAGGAGCTTTAAGGGATGTTATTGGAGCAATGGAATTAGATGAGGTTTTAACTCAAAGAGAAACGATTTCGAAAGAAATACGACAAGTCGTAGATGAAGAAACAAGAGAATGGGGTATAGAAATTACACAAATTAAAATCCAACAGATTGAATTACCTGAAAATATGAAACGGGCAATGGCAGTACAAGCAGAGAAAGAACGTGAGAAACGTGCCACAATTATTGCTTCAGAGGGTGAATATGAAGCCGCAAAGAATATTGCAAAAGCAGCAGAGTTATTAGCTCAAAATCCTGCTGCAATTCAATTAAGATCTTTACAAACAATTCAAGATATATCTCATGAACCATCTAATAAGATTGTTATATTCATGCCATCTGATATCGGGAATATACTTAAAAAGTTATAGTAGAATGAATAATTTTTAGTTTTTTTTATATTTTATACATGTATTAGAGAATTTGGAATTAGTGATAATTTAATGAAAAGAACCACTTCCAATTTAATTGAGAGCTTTTTGAGAGAATCTCAAATGAGGATTCGGTATGAAATATATGCTGATGTGGCAAGAAAAGAGAACTATCTTTTAATCTCTAAGATTTTAAAAGAATTTGCTACTCAAAAAAAAGAAAATGCAATTTGGCTTTATAATTACCTAAGAAAATTGAAAAGAGATGAGATTTTTGAAGATCTCGTTGTAGAAATTAAGATTCCAACTACTTATGGGAAAACTATCGAAAATTTAGAAGCTTTGATATTTGAAGAAGATGAGATATGGCAAAATCAATATCCAAATTTTGCAGATATTGCTAAAGTGGAAGGATACATAGATATCGCAAATAAATTTAAAGAGTTCACTCAACTTGAAAGAAATTTATCTCAAAGACTGAAAATGTTCCTTAATTTGATTAACAGTAATTTTTTTACTGAAAAAAACACCATTACTTTTTGGAAGTGTCTAGCATGTGGTTTTGAAGTAGCAATGGATGAATTACCTAATGATTTTGAATGTCCTTCTTGCGGTCATTTAAAATCTTATTTTCAAAGGAAAAGTCTACACTTATTTTTAGAGGAAAAATCAGCGATTCAAAAAAAAGTTTCTGGTTGGGTCTGTATGGAATGTGGATATGAAGTAGCGGTGGATGAATTACCTGATGATTGGAAATGTACATCTTGTGGTCATTCTAAAGCTTATTTTAAAAGAAAAGTCTTAAAACCACAGCAATACATAATTAAATCTATAGAAACAGAGAAAGCTCGTTGGGTGTGTTTGGAATGTGGGAATGAAGAAGAAATAGAAATGCCACCTGACTGGAAATGTCCTAAATGTGGATTTCCCAATAAATAATATCAATCTTAAATCTTCTACTCTAAAAATTTTACCTGGACTATTTTTGCTGTTTTAAAACGTTCAGCCATTTTTATCATTTTAAGAGTCTTTTTATCCCACTTAGGATTAAGAGTTGTTCGAGCATACATAGTATACCAATCAATTACTTTAAGCTTATCAGACCATTTAGAAATTGTTTTAATGGGATCACTTATACCTATATGCCAAAAAGGTGTTTTTGCTCCAGCTTTTTTTGCTCTTTTATGAGCTACTTTAATAGCTAAATTCGATATACAGTCAAAAATTAATTCACCATTAGGAAATTTTCTGGCTAATGCATCAAACAATCCTGAAATTTCCAGTTCTTGAAAATAATAAATAAAACCTCCAACAATAATAAAAATCCCCTTCTCTTGAGTAAATTCAATATCATCAAACCAAGAATAATCAAGAGCAGATTTCAAAATGTATGAACACCTATTTGTTTCTGGGATATATTTTCTACGAAATTCAATAGCATTAGGTAAATCTAAGTCATACCATTTAATACTACCATTATCAACACGATAAAATGTTGTATCTAGCCCTGCTCCAACATTGACAATTGTTGCGTTTGGAAATTTTTCAATAAATTTCATTACCGCAGTATCAAAGTTTCTTGCTCTGACTAAGAGTCCAATCCCTCGCCATTCTCCAAGATATTCTTTTACTTTCGTAAAGTCATACTCAACTTTTTTAATAATCTCAGAAGACTTTTTATCATCTAATATCTCAGGATATAATTGACAATATTTTGCTCTTGCCCATAAAGGACCAAACATAGTTTCTTCTATAGAGCCCTTTAATGAGTTATTATCTTGTGCCATAAAAAGTCTAATTAAACAAACTTAAAAAGATTAAGTATAGAGACGCTTGAGATATATACCCACGCTTCTGTCAGAAGATTAGTCACCCAATCCTCTGTGGAGCATCAAACTATGCGGCCTACCTAAAGCTAGCTCCAAGTACTTTATCGCTTTCATTTGGCCTTACACCAAGGTATTAGCTCGTTCCAACCATTCCTTCCTACAATTTCTCTGGCTTATATCCAAGTCATTAATATACGTAAGAAGGCAGTGTCGTTTCAGTTGCTAAATTACGGTTCTCACCGTAGTAGTTATCTACACCTTGCTTGGATGAGTGACGTGAGGTTCCTCAGCAGGTCAAGCCTACCGTCAGCTCCATATCTCACTCGTCTCCTTTTATGAAAAAGGCAAAATAAATATTTAAAGTTTTGTCTCTAAATTATAGATTTTTAAATTCATAAGAGATAATATCACAATATTTTTGAAATCCTAGTTTTCTATAGATTCTTTCACCCAATAATGACGCTTGGAGCACACCGACAAGATAACCCATATTAAAGGCATCTTTCAATGCCTTTTTACTTAAAGCTAAACCAAATCCCTTATTTCTATACTCTGTTAAAGTTGATACTGCATGAAGTCCTGCTACTCCAGAAGAAAGATATAACATTAATGTTGAGACAGGATTCTCTTCATATTTGCCCAAATATAAATAAACTTCTTCCTGTGTGAGTAAAAATTTAAGAAGATCAAAATCTACTCTTAAATCAAAAACTTTTGAAACAATTCCAGACCATTGGGTTAACTTTTCTTCATTATCTACTCTTTCAATGATTAAATCGTTTTTCTCTATTTTTCTTTTAACTACTTCTTGTAGCTCGACTGCCATTCCCGCTTGTTGATATACGTTAGAGAAGTTATTCATCTCAAGATAATTACCTAAATCCTTAGGTTTTGTTAATGGCCCTACTGTCCACCCATTGGGAGCTTTACCTCTTCTGATTAATTTTTTAATTTTATTAATTTCATTTTTAAGATTTGAAGCTTCATAATTTGCTCTAAATATAGCGTGTGGCCAATCCGCATTTTTAGCTAAAACCCAACTTATTTTTTCATCCTTACTCGAAGAAAAATTTGGATGTTCAGAAGATTTAATATAAAAATCGTCTAAATTTTGTTCTATATAATGATTTATTGATTTTGGAGATATGTTATTTAGGATATCATTCATTATTTCTTCTCAATAATAAGTTTTTAATGAAATTTTAAAGGATTAATAATAAAAAAAATTATTCTATTCAATTACTCTATCTACAGAATTTATTCTGAGTGATTAAAAGTTTGAATATTTCTTTATTAATTATAAATATTCTAATATCAAATTATTATATAATTAAAAGCTGAAATGTGGTGAATTTTTGATGAATAAAGAAAATATTTTGACTCAACTACAAAATATTGTTGGGAAAGATTTTGTCTCTAATGACCCAGAAAATTTATATATATATTCGCAAGATCCCGGAGCTTCAGTACCCCGCTCAGTCGATTATGTTGTAATGCCTAAAACGGCTGAAGAGGTAAAAAACATCATTAAGGTAGCAAATGAAGAAAAAATTCCATTAGTTCCGATGGGTGGTGGATTAACACTTAGTGGACTAGTGATCCCCGTAAAAGGTGGCATTGTAATTGACATGAAAAGAATGAATAATATTATAGAAATTAATAAATTTAGTAAATACGCTCTTATTGAAGCAGGAGTTACTACAGGGCAGTTATTATCATATATGAATGAAAATTATCCAAATTTACAACCTCCAGTACCAGATGCACCCCCCTCAGCAACAGTGGCTGGGAATGTGTTAATTCATGGTTCAGGATATTTATCACAAAAGTATGGTGATCATGGAGCTTTGATAAATGGTTTAGAAGTAGTTTTACCCAATGGAGATATATGTAAACTTGGTTCTTGCTCATTATCCCCATTCTGGTTTGCGCGAGGGCCTATTCCCGATTTAATTGGACTGTTTATAAGTTCTTTTGGTACTATGGGTATTATTACAAAACTATCAATTCAATTATTTGATAAACCAAAATTCAGGGATGTTGTTTTTGGGTTATTAAACGATCCTAATGAGATCCCAAATATTTTATTAAAAGTTACTGAAACAGGCTTAGCAGAAGATGTTTTACTTGGAATGCAAGACAAGCCCGATTGGATGAAGGGATATGTGTTTGTAATAGTTTATGTAACTGGTGAGTCCCAAGAGGAAATTGATTCTCATGTCAAAGTATTTAAACGTGTATATCGAAAAGCGAATGCTAGATATATGAAAACCCCTGACAGGATTAAAAATGCATATCTGGAAAAACCTATTTTTGCGGCAAATGCAGCAGATTTTAGAAAAGGTGGAGGTTTCGAATATGTAGGAGCAAATATGCCACTTGAAAATATTCCTGAAGCATATAGACGAGGGGCTGAAATTTCGAAAAAGTATGGAATTGTACCAACGTTGGGGTCTAGGTTAATAGGAGGAACACATAATATTGTAATGTTTTTCTCATATTCGTTTAATCGTGCTGATTTGAAAGATATGGAAAATGCTAGAAACGCCTTGCATGAAACTAATAAATTAGCTTTAGAATTAGGAGGTATTCCATGGAAAGCAGAATTAGCAGGACAACAGTTAATTCTTGAAAAAATGGATCTTAATTATAAGAAATTATTTAATACCATCCGAGATATAATAGATCCAAATAAAATAATGAATCCAGGAAACTGGGAGGTGAGTTAATAATTACAATTAGTGAAAAGCAAGATTGGAAAGATATTATTCATAGATGTTTTCGCTGTGGTTATTGTAAATTCACCAATGACTATTCTGATTTCAATTGTCCAAGTTATAAAAAATATCGATTTGAAACTTATAGTACAGGGGGAAGATTATGGCTCATTTATGGTGTTATAAGTGGCGAGATTCAATGGAGTGACAGTATAGCTAACGTACTCTATGCTTGTACTACATGTGGAAATTGTACAGAAAATTGTAGATTTGAAAAATTTAATGAGTTCCTTGTTGATATAATTGAGGCTGGTAGAGCCGAAGCAGTTAATTATGGTTTTTGTCCTGAAAAACAAAAAGCTTTATTAGAAAGAACTGAAAATTCGAAATACTACAATCCATATGGTGAGCCTAATTCTGATAATAGTGATTTAAAAGCGAAATATAATTTATCAGACGAAGCAGAATGGGTTTATTTCATAGGATGTACTTCTAATTATCGGCAAAAGAATTTAAGAGATTCTACTATAAGATTTTTCAAAAAAGCAGAAATTGATTTCACATTGATTGATGAACATTGTTGTTGTAGTCCTATCCTACGAACAGGTCAAATTAATCCTGTGAACGATTTTATGGAGTATAATATCACCCAAATTAATAAAACTGGAGCTAAAAAGGTAATAACTTCATGCGCTGGCTGTTATAGGACAATGAAAAAGGATTGGTTAAAATTGGGAGCTGACTATGATTTTGAAGTATATCATACTGTGGATTTAGTTAAACAACTGCTAGATGAGGGAAATTTGGAAATTAATTCTGAATTTAAAAAAATACTAACTTATCATGATCCATGCCATCTAGGGCGCCATATAGGGATGTATGACATACCAAGAGAAGTATATCAAAATATTCCTGGAATTAAATTTGTAGAGATGAGGAGAAATAGAGAAAACGCATGGTGCTGCGGAGCTGGAGGAGGTGTGAAGATAGGGTATCCGGATTGGTCTCTAGAAATCTCAAAAGAAAGATTAGAAGAAGCTAAAGAAACTGGTGCTTCTATAATATCATCAATATGCCCATTTTGTAGAACTAACTTATCAGATGCCAATGAAAAATATAAAATGGGTTTTGAAGTAATTGATCTTGTGGAGATTTTGGATCAATTAGAAATTGAAGTAAAAAAAAAGATTAATAAATAATTTTATTCTATTTTTTCTCCTAAAGCCATTCGAGCCAAATCACTTAAGAGATAGTTCTTTAATCCATTTCTCTCAACTTTGGATCCTAAAACATCTTTACATGCAGGGCAGTTATATACACATGCTTCAGCGCCATGCTCAAGCATATCTTTGACGTTCTTATTTTGGGTGGGTCTTACCAAGTTACTTTTACCTATCCATGAAAATGCTCCTGCACAACATAATGCATTCTCTCTATCATATTCTCTAACAACGCGTTCTACTCCAATTAATTCACAAATTTTATCAACCCACTCATCAGTCTCAGGTATAAATCTATTGGAGCAATTTCTTTGATACGCGACTTTCATATTAAGTTTTCTTAATACTGATTCGTGTTCTTTTAAATAATTATAGATATATTCAAAGAGATGAATTGGTTTAAACGGTACTTCAATATTATTTCTTTGACAATAAGATGTCCAGAGTCCATAGCATTCATCATGCCAACAAATCAATTCTTTTATTCCATGCTTTTTTATATTGTCAATTATAATCGGAACCCTTTCTCTTATTACTGAATCCCTAGCAAGGTGATGATACATTAAATTGCAAAAAAAAGCACGACCGCTAATATATTGTAAATTTTCAAACATTTGTCCTTTCATTTCTTCAGAATTCACTCTTGAAAAAGTACATTTATGAAAAATTGGTTTATTAGGATCAAGTTCCTTCATTCTTAATTCATCAGGAGGTTTGAACTGATTAATCATATCATTTACTAGCTTTGGAGGGATATTAAACGAATTATATTTTTCTTGCAATTCTGTTTTTAGGTCAAATGGGTGTGAATTGTATGGACAATATTCATCGCAAGCAAAACATGTGACACATTGCTTTAAGACGAATGAATCTTCTCCATTAATCATTTTTTCCATTTCGATTCTTGCTGTTTCTTTATCAATATCCATCCATTGACATCGCGTTAAACAATCAATATTTGCACATTTAGAACAATGAGATTTATCAAACATGTTTAAATCATTTTCAGATTTTTATTTTTAATATTTTTTATTTAAAAGATTTATAACTATGAAATATTGAAAATTAATTTAATTTTATTAACTAGCCCATTTACAATTTAATTGTTTACAGAAATCAATAGTAAAAAAAAAATAGTTAAAATTTTAATATTCTTTTCAGATATCTTGATAATAGAAGGATGCTTCTATAAAGTCATCTTTTACAGTAACTACATCTATCGTCATTATCGGATTTTCATATGTGCCAATTAAAACTGTATAATTTGTATTATCGTCCACATCAAGGAAGTAGTAAAAGCCATTCTCGTCTGTAAAAGCAGATGCGATATATTCTTCTCCTAAATATAACAATACTTCTACATTAGCCTTAGGATTTCCATTCAAATCCGTAACAAATCCACAAATTCCTGTAGTTTTCTTCTGATGACCAATTAAAGATGAATGTGAACCAAACGTGCCAATAAGTTCACCTTCTCCAGTTGCTAGAGTATCAAAACGATAAGATTCCAGAATAAAATCAGCAAGAGATTCAAAATGCTCTCCTTTTTGACCAAAATCCATATGAATTGTTATGTAAACCATGCTTCCAGGGTTAATGTTATTTAATGTTATTGTACATGCCTCATAATCGATTATACATAATTCAGTGATATCTATGCCATCTAAATAGACATGAATTGGCATAGCTCCTTTTAAAACAAATTCAGAAGGTAAGACTCCTTGAATTGTGAGTGTATCAATAGAAGTTGGCCAACTATTCATTACTTCAATATGGTAATAGAATTGTCCTGGATTTGTCGCAACAAGGGTGTACCCAGAGGGTTTATCTTTTCTAAAAATAAAGTCGAAATATGTTATTGGATTGAAATCACTGTCAGTTAACCACTCTTCAATGTCAAGTTTTAGTAAATGAATAGTAAATTCTTGATAGCTGGTTAGAGAATCATCAATTCTATCATTATCTCCGTCAGTAACCCATACAAACATCGTATAACTTCCTTGAGGTAAAACTAGATAATGCCAATCTGGTCCTGTAAAAACAATTCCTGCTATTTCAATGTGAATAGAGCTAATACCGCTCTCATCAGTAGCTTCAATTCGGAATGGAAGTAATACGTCATTGCCACTATCTCCCATCGGACCTTTAATTAAATCAAACTCAGGAAATGTTGTATCATCATCTTCCACTATAAATATTTGCGTAGTATCATGACACACTTCCGTATCACCTTCCCAGAAATCATAATCGTCATTCCACACCCATATATCTAGATTATAAGTACCTGGAGTTCGAGGATTAGGGATAAATATATGATAATATCCATCAGCACTATCATAAGTGCCCATGTATTGAGTTCCACCGAATAAAGCATACACATCACCGATTCCAGATATATCCTCTGTTGCTAGTATTTTCATTTCAAGAAATTCATCACAATCATAAATTAGCCAATCATTTATATACGAAACTGAGGGCTCTGTAGTATCATCATCTACAACTGTAAATATTTGAGTAGTATCATGATATGCTTCTGTATCACCTTCCCAGAAATCATAATCATCATTCCATACCCATATATCTAAATTATAAGTACCTGGAGTTCGAGGATTAGGGATATTAATATGATAATATCCATCAGCACTATCATAAGCGCCCATGTATTGAGTTGTATCCATATAAGCATATACATTACCAATTCCAGATATATCCTCTGTTGCTAGTATTTTCATTTCAAGAAATTCATCACAATCATAAATTAGCCAATCATTTATATACGAAACTGAGGGCTCTGTAGTATCATCATCTACAACTGTAAATGTTTTGACAGCCAAATATTTTTCTGTATCACCAGCCCATCCATCATAATCATCATTCCATACCCATATAGATACATCATAATTCCCAGGTTTTCGAGGATTATCTATATAAATATGATAATATCCATCAGATTCATAAGAACCTGTGTATTTAGTTCCATCATAATAAGCATATACATCACCAATTCCAGATACATCCTCTGTTGCTAATATTTTTATTTCGAGATAAGCATCAGAATCATAAATTTGCCATGTATTCCCATATTCGACTGAAGGAGCAGTAGGATCATCATCATCCACTCTATATGCTACTACTCGCCAAGCATAGAGAGGATCATTTGGACGGTCAATATCTCTATCCCAGATGTACATAATACCAACATAAATGTTAGGTTTCCGAGGATTAGGTAAATCTACACAATAATATCCTCCTTGTTCATAAATTTCATACCATTCGTATAGCCCTTGAATTATATCATAGAAATATGTTACATTTTCAAAAATCCCAGAAGCATCAGTAGCAGTAAATTTAACTGTAAGGCAAGGATCAGAATCTTTGATCACAGATTTATGGATGAATTCGTCTATTACTGGCGGCAATGTATCATCATCCCTAATCTCAAAACTCATATAAAAAGGCGCTGCGGTCATTGCATCATTAGGTCGATCATTATCTTCATCAGTTAACGTAATTTCTGCTGTATGCCATCCTAAATCATAGAAAAACCCAGGAAGAGTTATATAGACCCAAATATAATGAAAAGCACCTTGAGGGTGTTCTGAAAACCAATATCGTGGTATCACTAACCCATCAATTGTTGTAAAATCAGGAATTACCTCACCATCAATTTTAAGTCCAACTTCGCCAATTGTAGAGTAATCATAAATTTGTGTCCCTATCATGAACACGTCTTCATCATCCCAAATAAAAGCAGGGTCCCAAATACCAACATCACCTTCCCAAATAAAGGTATGTTGGGTATCTGGCATTACTATTGGAGGACTAGTATCATCATCAACCATTTCTATAAAAAATTCAATGCCAAGCCCATCTAAATAGAACCAAAACTTTTGATAAGAAAATGATCGGTATTCCCATCCACCGAAAAGAGTCCATTCTTCCCAATCATATCTTACAACAAATTTCCCCCTTGGATCGATATATCCAGGTTTTATAGATGCTTCAAAATCGACCCAACCTAAACCCCATATTCCTTTACGATATTCAGGCCAAAAATACCACCAATCATAAACCCATGTTTTCCCACTTCCATCAACATGCCCCATGCCATAAAAATCATCTGTTTCAGTGAGATAACAATGTTTTACTGAAGGCGAATCTTCATCAAAGACGAAGGGATCTCCATCTCTATCTAAATATACATCTACTTGAGTAATTCTTTCAACCAAACCTGCTTGAGATCTAAACCTTACTTTAAACAATTCATCGGTATGTGAAACAATGCTATTATCTGTTGGTATTAGAAATATTCCATCGAACCAAGTATTTAAAGTATTAGGAGTACACATTGCTTCGGCTTCCTCTTTAGTAAGAGTCCCATTTTCATAACCCCATAATGCATAAGCGTATTCATTAACATTTTGCCTTTCTGTATCAGATACTGAATTATATACATCCATTGTTACATTTAACATATCTAATATTTTGTTTAGATAAAAATCAAAAGTATTTTCGGTAGGCTCTGAAGAAGTTAAAATTGAATCTTCAGATTTTTCACTTTCAATCACAATTCTAGCTGCAGCACCATTGTAACTAAAGAAGAACACAAAAACTAGAAATACTGTTACAAAACTAATTATACCAATACAAATTTTTTTTGATAATCGCATAAGATACACACTTTAAAATTTAAATTGAGATTTCACAAATGTGTATTATTTTTTTTTAGATTTCATTTGTGCTAAGTTTTAGCAAATGACAAATATGTTAACTGTCTATTTAAATTTTTTGCATAAAATGATACATAAAAGAGTAGTTTTATGAAGGAATAGTTCGATTTTTAATAATGTTTTTAAAAAAAAAATAAAAAAATTTATTTTTATTATTTAGAAGACTAGAAGTCCTGCTCCACCGCCGAAAAGCATTAGAAATCCAAGAAAGATTGATGCTGTCAATGACATTACAACTAATAATGTGTTTATACTAGGACCTGCAGTATCTTTAAATGGATCTCCAACTGTATCTCCTGTGATGGAGGCTTTGTGTACTTCAGTACCTTTACCTCCAAGATTTCCGTCTTCAATCCATTTTTTAGCATTGTCCCAGGCACCTCCAGCGTTAGACATCATTATTGCAAAGACAAACCCTGAGAGAATCGCACCAGCTAAGAATGCTCCTAATGCTGCAACTCCGAACAAGATTCCAACTGTGATCGGAATAATAATAGAAATTATACTTGGTATAATTAATTCTCTTAAAGATCCTTTAGTAGCAATATCTATAGTTTTACTAAAGTCTGCAGGTTCTTCTCCTTTTAATATTTTTGGATTGGATTCGAATTGTCTTCGAATTTCATCTACCATTTTTGCAGCATTTCTCTGCACAGCTAATATTAACAATGCTGAAAATAAAGCAGGAACGACTACTCCAATAAAAGCACCAATTAATACGTTTAATGTAAGAAGGTCCATTACATCAATAATCCCAGGATTAATATCATTAGCTTCAGTAGCAAATGAAAAGAGTAATGCTAGAACTGTTAAGTTAGCGGCTCCTATTGCAAAACCTTTTGTAATAGCTTTAGCAGTATTTCCTGCAGAGTCTAATCGATCAGCAGTTCGAATTATATCATCACCAAGATCGCCTTGCTCAGCAATAGCTCGTGCATTGTCTACAATAGGACCATAGGCATCATTGGAAACAATGGTTCCAACAATAGCTAACATCCCTACAGCAGCCATTGCAACACCAAAAACACCACCTAATAGATAAGAAAATACCATCGCGACCACAATTCCAAGAGCAGGAGGAACTACACTTAGTAATCCATAAGAAAAACCGCTAAGTATAACAACAGCATGACCTTCTTGAGCTGCTTCTGCCATTTTCCTAGTTGGTTTTCTATCATCTCTAGTAAAATAATCACTTGTAAAACCAAGGACAATACCAGCAAATAAACCAATGACAGTGCATCCACATAATTTCCAAAGCGTTACTGCTTCTTCTCCAGGCAATCCAATAACCAATATCAATGTCAATAAAGCAGCAAGTCCAGCAAAAATTATAGTTGAGAGATAAGTTCCAGTGTTTAAAGCCTTACCAGGTTCTTCAGATCCTCTCCATTTTATTATCCAAATTCCAAGAAGAGATGCTAATAAACCAACACCACATAACACAATAGGAAAGATAACAAAAGTATATCTGACAGCATCAGACATAGTACCCCAAATCGTACCTACGAGAGAAAGGGTTGCTGCTAACATCATAGCTGCTACAATAGATGCCACATATGAATCAAATAAATCACTACCCATACCCGCTATATCTCCTACATTATCACCTACATTGTCAGCAATAGTTGCCGGATTGCGAGGATCATCTTCAGGAAGGTTATATTCTGCCTTACCTACCAAATCAGCTCCAACATCTGCTGTTTTTGTATAAATACCTCCCCCACATTTCATAAATAGTGCCACACTACTCGCCCCAAAGCTAAATCCTAGCACTATCATAGGATCTGGTATAATCCAATATAAGGTAGATAATCCTATTAGTGCTACTCCCACAACTGCTAAACCCATAACAGATCCTCCAAAAAACGCTACATCAAAACCCTTTTTTGTGCTAATAGTGCATCCCTGGGCAGCTCTTGTATTTGCTTTAACTCCAACATACATTCCTAACCATCCTGCAAACATTGAACCAACAGCTCCAATTATATAAGCTAACATTTGTTCCCAATTTAATACCCCAGCAAACAATCTAGTATAAGTATCGCTATGTTCAAAAGGGGATGGTAAAAATAGCATAGCAACTGCAAGGACTACAACAAAAATTCCTAATATCTTATATTGGACTTTGAGGTAAGTTGTGGCCCCTTTTTCTATATATTCAGCAACTTCTTGCATTTTTTCATTCCCGGGATCCTCTTTCAAGACTAAATATCTAAAGTATAAAGCCATTACTATTGAAATTATTCCAGCTATTAAAGCTACAACTAAAATTGGTGGTACATCCATCCACATAATTTTTCACTCAATTACTATATTTTTATAAAATTTTTTATAACACAACAGTGTAATAATATCAAACAAAATTTCTTAAATCATTAAAATATTTTGAATTTTAAAGTCTTTTATACTTCATACGCGAATATTAAATTAGAAACTGATTACAAAAGATAGTGATGATTTTTGGTTTTAGAATTTTATCATATAATTATTCTTATTCTTATTGGTGCCCTTGTGGGAATAAGTATGAGCTTTGTAGGACAGACAGGTCAAGGAGTTGTAGTACCACTTATTCTTCTAATGACTGGAGATGTGTTATTAGCCATTGCTGTGAATGTTATAAATGATCTTATTGCCACAATTTCTGTATTAATTAATTATGTAAGGAAAAAACAATATTATCTTACTAAAAATATATTATTATTAGTTATAATTTCTTTAATAGCCTCCTTTTTAGGAGTTTTAATTCTAATGACAACTCGTTTAAGTAATATATTCGGATGGTTTTTACCCGTTTTTATCATTTTCTTAGGATCTACAATTCTTTCTAAGGGTTTTCCGACATCTGAAAGTTTGAAAAATATGGTCCATAAAATTTCTCAGAGACTTCTGAAAAATAAAAAGGATGGTTTAGATATATCTGAACTTCCTAATGAACTCCAAAATGTTGAAGAGAAAATTGTCATTGATGATGAAAACATAGAAAGTATAATTAGACCTTATTCAAAATTATTCTTTCTCTTAGCTTTCATTTTAGGAATTGCTGTAGGGCTTAATTCCGGTATGTTTGGAGCAAATTCAGGGTTGATAATAACTATAGTCTTAATTATATTATATGGTTATCCTCTAAAGAAAAGTGTAGGAACGGCATTAATATTAAGTATAGTTATGTGTGTTTTTACATTTAGTACTTACCAAGTACTTGGTTATGTTATTAAAGGTCAACTTTATTTTAATTTAGAATTCATTCTTTATCTCGGGGTAGGTTCATTTTTTACAGGGTTTATAGTATCTAATTATGTGCAAAAGCTTTCAGCAAAAACAATGGGACGAGGTATGGGGGCAACAATGATCCTTTTAGGGTTAATTTCATTAATATTTTATTTTATATCATAAAATGTCTAAAGTAAGAGTATATAGACTAATCACATTAAAAATTTGGAATATATTGTTTTTTTATCAAAAAAGTAAAAACTTATTACTTTATTCAACTTAGTGAAGTTCAAAATAAATATATTGTAATTTTTTAGGTGAAAACAATCACAGCTCAAATAGAAAAAGAAAAGGAAGTTTCTGTCACAGATCAAATGAAAAAATTTCTGATAAAAGGTTTTTATGGATTTAATACAATCATTTGTTTTGGTATAGCTAAACGATTAGGAATTTTTGATTATCTTTATGAAAAAGCTAAAAAGATTTCAAATTCTGCTTCAATATCTTCAGTTTCATTTACACTCAAGGAAATTACTTCAAATCTTGATTTAGATCCTGATTATCTAGAGGCTTGGATTCATTTGTCACTTGATTGTGGTATTTTTGAGATTGAAAACGTAGAAGAGAGAGTCTTAAGAACCGCACCCCATGTATATAATTTGCTTATTAATAAAGATCATATGTTTTACATAGGTTCTATTATAAGTCTATTTTATTACTTTGCCCCACTTCA
>JBHLNL010000029.1:0-27610 GCA_048941605.1 Promethearchaeota archaeon
TTGTTCCAATTATATTTTTAAAGTTGTATAAGAGAGAGCCAGGAATAATAAATAGTCAAAAATTGAAAGAACCAAAGAATTATGTTATTTATGGTGTAATAGGGACTGTTCTTCGTATGGGTGTAATGGAAATTTTAAATATTATTGTCTATATGACAATTTTTGCAATTTATGCTAATTTGATTACTTTAGAATTTCTAGGGTTGCCTCAAATAACAGGAATGACTGCTATTCTAATTGGTGCCCCTTTAATCAATGCCTGGCAAAGTGCATTAGATCTTGTTATTCCCTATTTGCTTGTTTTTACTACTAAGCTTGATAAAAAATTTGAAATTTGGTAATTTTATCATTAAAATATATTTTTAATTTTAGTATAAGATTAAATATATAGTATTTACTTAATCCATTAATTATAATCAAGAGAGATTTTTATTTTAGAAAGAGATTTTAAAAATATATTATATAAAAGTGAAGATGGAATTTGTAGCATTACACTTAATCGCCCAGAAAAGTTGAATGCTTTGCAATATCCTTTATTAATGGAAATTGTAGATGTATTGGAATACACTAAGAAAGACAAATCAATCCGAGCAATCTATTTAGAAGGAAGTGGTGAAAGTTTCTGTTCTGGTGATGATATGAAAAGTATGGGGCCAGAAGGTGTTAAATTCTCACCCCTAGAAGATGGTTCACGGATGCCACACCATAAAGTCGTTCGTTTGATACGAGAAATAGAAAAACCAGTTATAGCTTTATTACATGGTTATTGCTTAGGAGCTGGATTTGATATTGCTCTTGCGTGTGATTTTAGATTAGCTGCTGATGATTTGAAGATTGGGGATCATCGTGCTACAAGAGCTCATTGTGTACTAAGTGGGGCAACTTGGTTTCTGCCTAGAATTGTTGGTTTCGGACGAGCAACCGATATAATTTTAACTGGGCGGCATCTTGATGCAAAAGAAGCTTTAGAGATCGGATTAGTTAATCAGGTATATCCACAGGAAGTGTTCAAACAAAAATCAATGGAATTTATACATAAAATTGCAGACCTGCCAACAAAATGCCTTGGATATAATAAAGCGATGTTGAATTTTTCACAATTAAATGAATTATATCCATCATTACAAAATGAATTTTTGTTATATTGTAAAAATATAAGAACTTATGATTTTGGGGAAGGAATGAATTCCTTTATTAAAAAAAGAAACCCTAGATTTATTGGGCGATGAATCATTCAACTTTAAAATTTAAGGTTAATTTTCAATGATATGGCGCTTGCAAAAGAGATAAAAGAATTTTTGCTAAATGAAGCATTAGAACGATTTTTGAGATATGTTAAAATATGGACTACTTCAGATGAGACGGTTGAGACTGTTCCCTCAACAAAAATTCAATTAGATCTAGGTAAAGTATTAGTTAAGGAATTAGAAGAATTAAACCTTGAAAATATTGTTCATGATGAATATGGTTTTGTTTATGCATATTTTCCACCAAGCAAAGGATTTGAAAAAGTAACCCCTTTCGGATTATTAGCTCATATGGATACTTCATATGAAGTGAATGGAAAAGATGTAAAACCAGTTATTCACAAGAACTATGATGGAAAAGAGATAAAATTTGCATTAGATAAGGAATTGATCTTAAATTTTAATGATTCTCCCAATTTAGAAGAATATATAGGTCTTGACTTAATCACATCTGGAGGAGATACATTATTGGGAGCAGATAATAAAGCGGGGATTGCTGAAATTATGGCAGCGTGTGCTGCTTGGAAAAAATTTAATGAATTAAAACATGGCCCAATAGTTATTTGTTTTACTACAGATGAAGAAACAGGATTAGGAATTGATAAAGTAGATATGAAAAAGCTTCCTAAGATATGTTATACTGTAGATGGGGGTGAAATGGGTGAATTGGAATTTGAATGTTTTGACGCTTGGCTAGCTCAAATTAAGTTTACAGGTCTAAGCGTTCATCCAGGACATGCTAAAAATAAAATGATTAATGCAATAAAAATTGCAAGTAAATTCTTTAGTGATCTTCCCGAACCTGAATCACCTGAACATACTGAAGATAGGGAAGGCTTTTTCCATTTAACTAAATTACAAGGAACTGTTGAAGAAGCTACATCAAGAATGCTTATAAGAGATTTTATTCCAACAAATAATGAAAGAAGAATGGAATATTTAAAACATTTAAAGAAAAGTTATGAGATTCGGTATCCTGGATTAAGGATTGAAATGAATTTTAAACATCAATATCAAAACATGTATTCTTATATAGAAAATAACTTAGAAGTGGTTGAATTAGCTAAAAAAGCAATTGAAAAAGCAGGGTTAGAAGTTAAGATTCACCCTATAAGGGGAGGTACAGATGGAGCTCGATTAAGTGCTAAAGGAATTCCAACTCCAAATATTTTTACCGGAGGTCATCTGTTTCATTCTCGAAAAGAATACATCCCTACCTTAGTTTTGCAAAAAGCATCAGAAGTTCTTCTACATTTAGCTGAATTATGGACTCAACAATAATAGAATTTATATAATTACTTTATTTTTTCAATCTTTCTATAGTTGCTAGAGCAATATCTCCTTCTAGATTTACACATTCTTTATATCGTTCATCTCTCCAAGAAATATCCCATCCTTCAAGAGGATTATAATAACTATAAAAAATTGCTCCAAAATTGATATTTTTTTGGTTGCATATTGTTGTCAAGACGTTAAGTTCTCCATTTTCCATTGAAATGCAACCTTTTTTCTGTAATTCAAAGATTTCTTTAGTAGTAATTTGGTAGAATGCTTCTTTTGAAAAATTCTTCCCAATATGGTAATTTTTAGCTCTTTTTTTTGTTTCTTTAATTAATACGTCAATAATTTCTTTATTCATTTCAATTTCTTCATTTAGACCTCTTCCATAATGTATAGATGTTCCATCTGGACCTAGACCATGTGTTGGAATGATGTAATCAAGTAATTTTACATTTTGACCTATTCCCCAAGATCCACAAACAAGAAGTATTAATTTTGCTCCACAATAGATAAGATCTTCTGTTATTGATGCCATGGGAGAAGCTCCCATTGAGGGTAACAATATAGATATTGGAGTTTTATTATACTTACCTCTGTGTAGTTCCCCCCCGCCATAAGGATGAAATGGTGTTAACCAATCTGAATTTTCTAGATTTGCAACATCTTTTAAATATTTCAATAATCCTCTAGAAAAAATAATTAATACGATTGAATCAACTTTAAAATCTTTCAATTTTTTGTTACTGGCTTCTATAGCTGCCTGAACTACGTTTTTGGAAGTAAGACAAAAATTTTCTTTCATATTTTATATCACCTCAAACAATCAAGAATCCAAATTATTTAATTACTCAGGTATTATTTCTTAAAATTCTTGATATCAAAATCATTTCTTAAGGATTTTAGAAAAATCAGTTATAGTAAATATAAAAATACATATAGATAAGAGAATGGAAATATAAATAAATGCCCAAGTATAAGAGAATCGATCATAAATTAATCCAAATATGAGAGATTCTGCCATAGAGATAAGTCCTACAGATAGATAATAGTATCCATAAGCTCGACCTCGTTTCCGTTTACCTGCTAAATCAGCAATATAAGCTCTCGATATTGGATCTACTGAAGCTTGATAAAAACCATACATTACAAAAATAATAAAAATTATTATATAGGAAAATATTGAAATGTCTATTGGAAATGCTAAAATGACACATAATATGAGGAGAATAGCCAATCCCATATCAATTACTTTTTTTCTTCCAATTTTATCAGATAGTATTCCTATAATTGGTGAAAATATTGTATAAACAATATTACTTATCAAATACAAGATTGGTATGAAATAAATTAAACTAACAAAACCTCCAGCTCTAATTTGAAGGAAAGCAATATCCAAACTTGCAAATTCGATGACACCTAATATAATTATTAGTTTAACAAAATGTTTACTTAATTTTTCCATCTCTGGCTGTTCTTCTTGGGGACCTAGTTTTTGTTCAAGTTCATTAGGATTTACATCTTTAATAGTGAAAATTAAAATTATTGCAAAGATACCAGGAATAATAGAGATAAATATTATTTGTGAATATGACCAAGCAAAAAATAAAAATAAGAAGGCAAATAGAGCCCCTACAACAGCACCCAATGTATCCATAGCTCTGTGCATTCCAAAAGCTTTTCCCTTTTCTCTGGCATAATAAGAAATTAGTGTATCTCTTGAAGAAGTCCTAAGTCCTTTACCAAAACGGTCGATTGCTTTTAGACCTAAGATATATTCCCAAGAAGGACTGAAAGCCATAAATGGTTTAGAAAGATTTGAAATCGAATAACCCGCTATAACAAACGGTTTTCTTTTGTTTATCTTATCACTCATCCAACCAGATACTCCTTTTAGGATATTGGATATTGCTGTTGTTAAACCGATAATTAATCCTAAAATTAATCCTGTTCCCCCTACTTCCAAAATGAAATATGGCAATATACTTTGAATCATTTCACTTGAAACGTCAGTAAAAAAAGATACAAGTCCCATTATGAAGACAGGAACTGAAATTCCTAAAATAAGTTTGATGTGAGGATTAGAGTTATCTTTTTCTACCATAATTTGATAAATTTTTTTATAGAATAAATATAATAAAAATAATTGAATAAAATAAATTGTGATTCCAATGTCTGATGATAAAAAGACCTTAAATGTTCTTGATGAGACAATTCAAGCTGCCGAATCAAGTTTTAAAGAATTTATTGAAGTGTTAGAGACTTCAAGAACTGCGTTATTAAAACTTGAAAGTGATAAAGAAGCATTAAGTAAAGATAAAGATACACTTGAAAATGAAAAAAGGCTATTAGAAGAAGAAAAAATTAAATTAGAAAGTGAGAAACAAAATTTAGAGAGAGATAAGAAAAAATTAGAAGATGCTACTAAAAAACTTGAATTTGAGAAGCAAGAAAGAGATCAAAAAATCGGCTCTTTAACAGAAGAACAAATGAAATTGTTAGATGAATATCAAAAAGTTAAAGTTGAATTATCTAAATTCATGAAGGCTGCAGAGGAAGCTGAAGAAACAGAATATAATTTTGAGAGAGTACGTGCTTTGCTTTCAATATATACTGTACTAGTATCGGAAATATGGGCAGGACAAGCTCATTACAGAATTCTTCTTACTTTACATGGAGATAAGGAAGAAATGACTAGAGAAGAGTTGAAAACAACATTGGGAATAGGCGGTGCTTTTGTGTTGCATTCAGTTCAGGAATTAGCTAAAGTAGGTTTAGTTGAGTATGATATGGAAACTAGCAAAGTAAAATTAAAAGAGCGGTTATTTCCAAAAAAAGCTTTGGAAGATAAAAAATAATTCATTCATTTATTTATATTTCTTTTATTTAGTGATAACCATCTCGTGAAGTGTGTTTCCTTTTTCTAAGTATGATTTCCCATCAATGTAAACATTAATTTGGAATTTAGAATTTAATCGAAAATAGCCTGGTTTTAATTTTAATAGATTTTTGGCTAAAAAACGTGTGATATGCCCTAATTCATAGAGTAAATTATCAGCATCAATAATATTTTGAACTTCAAGAAGAATTTCACTACCATTATTAAAATTAAACTTTAATACTTTAGGAAACCTATTTCCAGCTTTACTATTAAATTCAAAATTATCTTCTAGTAAGTCATATTCACCTGTACTTAAAATTACATGTTCATTTTTTGCAAGCATTAGAACCTTGATTGGATAATCTTCCATTTTCCTATTACATTTAATATAAGCAAAAATAGCAGTAAAGTTATCAGAATATATCCTCCCCCAATACCAGTAATCAATAATCATTGCAAAATTAAAATTTAACCAATTATGATCATGATATCCAATTCCTTTTACTCGAATAGTTTCGTTGTTAACCTTAATTGTTCCTTCAACATCAGCTCGAGGTAGGGCTACAACCCAGCCAAATTGATTGGACTTACCAAATTCAATATAACCATTTCCAGGCTTCCAACCATGAACTCGGGCAGTATATATTAAATGAAGTCCATATTCACCTTCATCTAGAAAAATTTCATAGGTTGGTAATTCTTGATTAGTATAATCAGTTTTAATATAATTCTTACCGATTTGCAAATCAGGTATTTCTTGAGAAGTTTTAAGATCTGAATGAAGATAATCGATTATTTTTTGTGTTTTTTCTCCATTTGGTTGATAAATTGTAATTTCAACTCCTGTTTTACCAGTTCGTTCATGTTTTGCTCGAAAAAACCCCACTACTGTATATCCATTATCAAGACGAGCATCAAAATACCACCACTCTCTGGTTCCTCTCTTTTCCATTTCAATATGTAATGCATCATCTTTTGGTTTGATTTGTTTGATTTGCCCGTCTTTTCTGCCTGGACCTAACCAAGCTTCTGTAATTTTTGTACTCATAATAAATCTTTTTCTTAATTATATTTTTTTTTGATAATATGAAATCTACTCATTAGAACTTGTTAAAAATTTAAATATTTTCAATAATATTAGCAATTTTCTAATACCACGCATTTTTATTTTACGAGTTAACCAATTTTTCGCGACTCCTAATAAGGAAATTCGATTCATTGCTATTGCTAGGAAAGTTTGAGTATCCATCTCTAAAAAAGCATTCCACCCTACTTTCTTTTTTTTCAAATTTTCTTTTGGTTTATTTGGTATACTCTCAACCCTCACATTTCCATGATCAACTATTATTAATGCTGCGAAATTTAAATTCGTAGCATTTAGTAGAATTTTTGCCTCAATATTCCGAAATTCTTCTTTAAAACCCTCATTTTCATTTAACGGGGCAAGAATGCTGTAGATCAATCCTGCAAAACCTCGAATTTTCTTCTCATTCTTTATTTCGTTCATAATTTTTTTCCTAATTCCTTTTCGATTTATTACTTGGAGAAATATAAAACCCAGAATCAGAGATATCATTTGGATCAAAGGCTTCCTTAATCTTCCTTAACCAAATATGATAGTTCGACATGTGAGGTCCAAATTTTTCATGCATTCGATTTCCTTCTACAAAAAATGGAGCACCAAGATGTTTAAGTAAGTCTAATTGATAACTATTTTCCATATATTCAGCCATTCCATTAATACTTTTCTGGTCTGCTTGATCAAAAAAAGTAAGAGCTTCTAAATGAAAGTAGTGCCCAGATTCATAGGAACTCAGCCATGCGCCTTCTCCAAAATCGTTTACAATTACACCTTTCTTAATATATTTTTTCTTTAATGGAACATTCATGGAAGCACTGCGAAGACACACAGATGCGGTATCGCCTCCTCCTTCTGCTGACTGCATACTTCCACTTGCTAGAAAACCATGTAATCCCAAATTTGAACGAAGAGCTTCGGCATAAAAAATAGGATCTGGAGTATATAAATCTCCAATAATATTCTTTAATTTTAATTTATTCAATAATAATTCCATTGTTTTTTGTTTATAATCAAATTCTCGCCTTGTTCGAGCAGCTATTAATACAACTAAAGGAGCTTTCATCCTTCCTAATGCCATTTTATCCATTAAACTTTCAATTGTATTGGAAAATATTGCCATTATAGCATAATTGCATAAATAGCTACACATGAATGAGATTTCTTCCTCTTCCACTCTTAATATAGCCAATTCAAATTTTTTAAAATTTCCACAATCTGCAACATATAATTTCATGAAATTAGGAATATCAAAATCATAATTAGGAGAATTTCCTTTAACATTAAAATCTTTATTACAAGGATAAGGAAAAAGTTTTACAGCAACTTTAGTGAAAATTCCAAGTCCGGATTTTGTACCAGCCCAGCCTCTCATTATCCCCCTTAGACTGGGACCTGGTCCATCTCCATGATACCAATCAGGGTTGTTCTTTAGGCCATAGGATCCTAATTTCATAATTTCTCCGTCTGGTAAAACCCATTCCACAGCTAAAACATTTCTCGCGCTATATCCTGTTGAAGGAGATGTGAAACCAGGGCCATTCATCGATGTAGCGCTAGCTAGAGGTGATACTTGTGGGCCAGCACCAGGCATATGGCAGTTTAGCCCATGTTTCATGATTTCAGATTGTAATTGGGCACCACTAACATAAGGTTCAATAATTGCATAAAGGTTTTTGACATCAATTTTTACAATCTTATTCATCCTACGCATGTCAAAGATGATGCAATTATCAGAAGAAGGTTGATTCCATGGACCAAGGCCAGTGGATTGAACTTTAAATTGAATTCCATATTTATTACATAACTTTACAAGATTTTGAACTTCTTCCGTTGTTGATGGTAATACTACAGCTCTTGGAACAGGAGAAAAAGGAATTGGCTCTTTACCCTCCATATAATTGAATATTTCAGTACACCAATTATAGGCATAAACATTTGTAATGACATCACCATCGTCTATGTTTCCTTCACCTACTATATTTTCAAATTCTTTAAAAAGGTCTTTTTCCAAAGCCACTTAAGTAACCTCCATTGAAGATGCTTTATTAGATTTATTTGGTGACCCTAATGCCATTAATACTAACTCACTTATATCAAAGAATCTCAAATTAGAACCCTTAGCATTTATTCCATCCTTTAGATTAGATGAACAAAAAGGACAAGCAGAAGTAATTATTTCTGCTCCTGTATCCTCAGCTTCTTCAATGCGAGTTTTAGCAGTGTTAAGAGCAAGCTCTGGAAATGCTGATTTTACTCCTCCTCCCGCACCACAACAATAAGCGTATTCTTTTATTCGTTCCATTTCGATAAAGTTAATCCCCTGTATTTTTTCAAGTAATTTTCTTGGAGATTCATAAATTCCATATTTCCCACATCTCTTAGGCTTTTCAGGGATATTAATAGATACAAGAGGCATCATTTTTAGTTCATCACCATCCCATTTTTCATATAGTTCAGAATTACGGCCTAAGTGGCAAGGATCATGATAGGTAACGTTATAAGGAACTTGATTATTCAATTCTAATTTAGAATTCTCAATTAGTTCATTAATTAATTCTGTTGTATGAAGAACCTTGAAATTATAATCTCTTTCTAATGGATAATCAACTTTAAATGTATCATAACATCCAGCACAACTGAAAATGACAGTTTCAATTCCTTCTTTTTCAATAATATCTAAATTTTTATTTACTTGATTTAAAAATGATTTTCTATCTCCAGTTCTTAGGATTGGACTTCCACAACAAAATTCATTTTCCCTAAGAATTTTAAATGGATAATTTGCAGCATTTAGTAAACGAGCAGTCGCTACAGCAATTTCTTTTCTCCTATAAGATGAAGTGCAGCCTACAAAATATAAAACCTTGGCGTCAGGATCAATTTTTATATCATGAGGTAACCAATCTAACCTTTTTTCGTGAGCCTCACTATAGGGATTATTATTATTTTTTATAGACTCAATATATTGCTGTTGTTTTGGCATTGGCCCATATCCTAAAGAAACTAATTTTTCTCTAAGTTTAACTATGATTTCCAACGGTTCTAAAGTGTTTAGAAATTTACAAGCAACAGCACAGCCACCACATTCAGTACATTTGTAAACAATTTCTGTTAATTCCTTAGATGGTTTTAATCGTCCCATCTCTAGCGCTAAAGCTATTATTATACGTCCTCCTCCACTATAAGCGTGAAAGTTGAACATATCTATTGAAGGACAAATTGTAGCATATTTTTGACTTTTTATTTGTAATTGTGGTATCCATTTACATATAGAGCATCGGAGACAGCTTTTAATCATTTTTTTATATTCTTGCTCATTCAATACAGTAAAAACTCTCCTTATTATATGACGTAAGTAGTTTAACAAAAAAAATTGATTTTAACTGTGAAATAATTTAATATTTAATCAAATAAAATGATAACGATTAAGAAATCCAATATTAGACATTAAATTCGAAAGAATTTCTTAGATAAGAAATAAAATTTTATTCAATTTTGGATAATTCTTCCCAATATTCTTTTATATTCCACTCACTATTTGTCTTGATATTAAACGCAACCTTCCTTAGAATTTCTCTAATTCTTTCAGAATTTAGATAATGGAAATTTGGTGTTATGGCACAAACCATGAATGTTCCTTTTCCACTCTTGGGAGCTATTACTAAATTTTCTTCAATTTTATCTATCAAGGCATAAGCATCTATAAGATCTTTAACAATCCTCATAATGAATTGACTTTTCTCTAAAACCTGTTCAAATTCATAGATTTTAATCAAAGTAGTATAAAGTTGAGTAGTAAGTTCTTCCAGATTAAGAGAGGGGATTAGATTTTTTGGATAAAAATCTAAAACTACAGGTCCTTTTGTGTCATCCCAACTCATGTGAAAAATATAATAGAAATCTGCTTTGCTTAGTGTATCTAGAGTAGGCTCTTCGAATTTAAGTATATCTTTAAGTTTTTCTTCAAGTATTTTGGAACTTTTTTTAATTTCTCTGCTCTCTTTGATTTTCACTGAAATTTTTTCCAATAATGCCATTGGATTAAATGGTTTAGTAATATAATCATCGGCACCAAGCATTTTTCCAAATCTCACATCATCAGGTTGAGTTTTACCAGATAAAAAGAAAAAGGGAATTCTTGACCACTCTGTTTTTTCTGATACCTTCATATAAAAATCATACCCGTCCATTATAGGCATTAAAATGTCGCTAATTATAATATCAGGAGGATGATCTAGTTTTGAAAGAACTTCTAAGGCATCCTTTCCATTTATCGCAGTTACTAAATCATAATCATTCATTTCTAAAAATAATTTGAAATTCTTAACAAGAACTTCATCATCTTCAACTAAAAATACAAGAGGTTTCATCGATTTTAACTTCTTTTCTTGATATTCAAAATTTTAATTCTCACTTATAATAAAAATAGAATTATTTAACATTTATGAAAACGATATTGGTACTAAATTAGTCTCTAAATATTATATATATCGATTTTCATGCTTTTTGTTTAAAGAATAAAAACTAATTCATTTGGTCTCATTATCAAAGCATAAAACTCCTGGATTTAGAACGTTTTTGGGATCAAAAATTTTCTTAACCTTTTTTAGGGCTTTTTGGGTTGAATCTTCATGTTTTTCGTAAACTTGTTTTGCCCAGAGGCCATATGGTCTATTAAAAAAGGCTCCATTATTTATTAAGGTGTTACTGATTTTCAAGAACTGTTCTTTAACCTTTAAGGTTTCTTCTTTATCATCAAGATTATAATATAAATCAAATTCACAATGATAAGAGGTACCTTGGTTAATTGCTTGGATATAAACTCCCAAATTTTCTGTTGAGTGCTTCTCAACTAATGTTATATATTCTTTAATTCTTTCATAGTTTGAAATGAAAAAAATATCTTGATAACCCCCAAATAGTCGCAATCTCCAAGGATTTATGTCTGCATGATTTATGAATTTCAAAATATCATTTTCTGAGATAATTTTGGAACTTGGTGATTTAATATTTTTCTCCTTCATAATATCCTGAATATCTCCTTCAAGATAGGATATTCTGTCATTTGCCATTTGACCCTTTCCAGATATGATGAATATTAAATTCCATTTCATTAATTGCTTAACTAATTGTGAGATATTAATTGAATTTTGTTTAATTAGACAGGCTAAATTAAGATCATTTAGAATGAAAAGCTCATCACATAAACGATATTTCAGTAGTTCATATTGAAAATCTAATAATTCTTCAATATTATCAGATTGTATATGGTATACCTTTTGAATTGAAGGATTTAATTCCAATTTAAGTGTAACCCACGTGACAATTCCAATACTTCCTTGTGCACCTTGTATCACTCTAAAAGGACTAAATTGAGTTGGACCCATAGGATTTACTTGAGCTTGTCCCGATCTTTTTTGTTGTCTGATTGTTCCGGGGCCTGCTGCTGATCCAGTTTTGAACAATTCACCATTTCCAAAATAAACTTCAGTACATAACAATGGATCAGAACTATCCCACATATAACGTGGAATTGTTATAGGTTCTCGCTCGAGTGCTGCTGTAAGTACAGATTTTGTAGATCTTGGGTGGAGTGGCGTTAAAATTCTTAACCCTCTTTTAGAGAGATATGGTACTAATTTACCAAAAGTAACACCAGGTTCAATCATAATTACTCTGTTTTTCCTGTTGACATTTATTATTTTATTCAATCTAGAGAGATTCAGTATAATGCTGTTATTATTTCGTGGAATTGTATCTCCATGGTGCCTAGGACCTGTTGGTGAACTGACTGGAATAACAGAAAAATTTAAAGAGTTAGCCAGTTTTAAAATTTTTTGAATTTGCTTCCTGTTTTTAGGCCAAATCACATACTTTGGCTTTACTCCAGAAAAGAAACTAAAATCATTTGAAAACTCTTCTAAAATAATGGAATTATTAGTGATTTTTTTCGAACCGCAGATTTTAACTAATTCCTGATAAATTAGTTCTTCATTCATGGTTTATAAAATAGGAATGAAATTCTTTCTTCTTAAAATATTTCCATCTATTAAGATATTTTCATTCAAAAAAATAAAACTTTAATAACTAGATAAGTATTATTTAAAAATTATAATTTCTAAAAGGAATTTTAAAAGGAAATTCAAATGAATAATTTTGATCTAATTATAGTTGGTGCAGGACCCGGAGGATCTTTAGCAGCAAAAACTGCTGCTGAAAACGGGTTAAAAACAATTTTTTTTGAACGTGGGCGTAAGCCAGGTGAAAAAAATTCTTCTGGATGTGGGTTGGGTCCTCGAATGTTCAGAGATTTTCCTGATATTATGAAGTATTTAACTCCAGATAAATGTCCTTCAATGAGAGCTGGAACTGCTTCACGTAATTATTTTGTAAATAAAGACGATGTTGTGGCAGGTTATATTATGGCACGACCAACAGAATCTGTTTCTTATGAGCCCGCAAAATCATGGATTACTATGAATGTTTACCGTAGTGAGTTTGACCCATGGATTGCTGAATTTGCGACTAATGCTGGGGCTGAATTAAAGAGTTCTACATTAATAGTGGATTTATTAAAGGAAGATGGTAAAGTGTGTGGTGTGATTGATGAACACGGAGAGAAATACAGTGCTCCACTTGTTATTGGTGCAGATGGAGTCATATCTATTGTAGCGCAAAAATCAGGATTGAGAAAAAAATGGACACAAAGTCAAGTTACATTAGTACCGCAATATGATTTTCATGCACCTTCGAAAAAAATTGATGACATTATGGGTGATGAAACATTAGGTATATGGTGGGGTGCTACCTTTCCCGCTTCATACCAAGTCTTCTTTAATGATGGTTTTCACCAAGGATTAGGAAATTGGATGAATTGGTGGGATAAGAATCCGTTATATTATTTGAATCATGTTATTAGTCTTAAATATTATCAGAGGTTGCTAAATATCCTTGAAGCAAAACCGCGAGAACTTCAAACTCACCTACTTCCATGGTTAGATTATCCTTATAATACTCATTGTGATGGTGTTATACTGATCGGGGATGCTGGTGGTTTTCCATGTCCTCTTGAGGCAGAGGGAATATATCCTGCTATGGTGACAGGGAAAATAGCAGCAGAAGTAGCTTCTGACTTAATACCTTCTGAAGATATTTCAAAAGCAAATCTTAAAAAATTTGATGAAAAATGGCAAAAAACTAGTGTTGGAAAAGAGTTTGAGTCGGGATATGAGTTATGGAATATATGGAAAGCATTACCATTTAGTCCAAAAGAAACTATGTCTTGGTTTGTGCCAATGATTATGGAGATTCTTGGAGGAATATTTGATTGGTCACAACCTCATACGTTAAGGGTACGTCAAATAATAGGACACGTACGATCATACATGCCTAAAGCAACGCCATTTATTATGGCATATGTATTTCCTCTATTAACAAAGGTTTTTGAAGATGATTTAGATAAATTAATGGATCCCAAGAAGATTATGAAAATTTTACCTAAACTTTTAGATATGCTACCACAGAAAAAGAAGAAAAGAGGTGCTTAATAAAAATGAATATAGAAATAGAAGGATTAACCAAACGAATTCCCGGTACAGGTAACTTCATTTCAATAGATTATAATAAATGTAATAATTGTCAACGTTGTTTAGTTATATGTGTTATGAATTTATGGCGCAAAAAGGAAGGAAAAATCTATATTATTGACGATTATCAATCAAAATGTTTAGAGTGTGCTGCTTGTTACCAAGTTTGTGATGCTGATGCAATAATATTTCAATATCCTAAAGGTGGTACAGGAATAGTCATTGAAAAAGGGTAAATTAAATTTGAAAAGCATTTCAACAGTTATATTTTCTACAACTTATTTTTTAATTTGGTTTAAGCTATATTAGATATGAAATATAAATGAGTGATTTTAAAATGATAACAAAGCCTCATCGAATTGATATTCATCATCATATTCTCCCTCCTGAGTATTTATCATCATTAGCTAAGATTGGTATTACTACTGTTACTAATGTAGCTTTCCCTAAATGGGATCCAGGATATAGTCTAGAGTTTATGGATCGACAAGGCATCGCAACCGCAATAACTTCAATATCCTCTCCAGGAATTTATTTTGGAGATCCCAAATTTACTAGAAATCTCGCACGTCTTTGTAATGAATATTCTGCTAATTTAATAAGTAATTATCCAAAGCGGTTTGGTGGATTTGCTATATTACCACTTCCTGATATTGAGTCATCACTGCTTGAATTAGAGTACGCATTAGATATTTTAAAATTAAATGGTGTAGGAATGCTCACAAATTTTAATGGTAAATATATCGGCGATCCTGAATTTGAAAAGCTTTTTTCTGAACTTAATCAGCGAAACACAATAGTTTTCATACATCCAGATACTCCTCCTGAGGAAAAGCTACCTAATCTTAATTTTCCTTCCGCAATGTTAGAATTTGTTTTTGATACAACACGAGCATTAGCAAATCTCATGCATAATGGTATTTTTAAACGATATCCTAATATTAAATTTATTTTCGCTCATGCTGGAGGGACAGCACCTTATATTGCTTGGAGGATTGCCTTTGGAAATAAAAAATTGATTAAACAATTCAAAAATCTCTATTATGGTACAGCACTATCTGCTACAAGGAATGTTTTTCAATCTTTGATGGAATTAGTAGATCATTCTCATATCCTCTTTGGGAGTGATTTTCCATTTGTTCATGAAATTGTTATAAAAGAAATGATTCGAGAAATTGTAAACTACAGTAAGGTTCATAAACAAAAATGCTTAGATATTGAACAGAAAAATGCATTATCACTTTTTCCACAATTTGAATCTATTATTTAGATAATTTCTAAAAATTCAGAAAAAATGAGTTTTACTAATTTTATCACAAGAAGTTAGTTTGATACAAGATTAAATGAATTAAATATATTGAGCTTGGTTTGCAGAACCTAGCACTTCTTGATTCCTATGTTTAATCATTTCAATTGATTCTTGACGAGCTAATCCTAAATATTGCCTTGGTCCAATATGATCTGGATGTTCTTTTAGATATTTCCTTATCATTGCCGTAAAAATGATTTTAAAATCAGTAGCAATGTTTATTTTACAAATTCCATATTGAATTGCTTTCTTAAGTTGAAGTTCGGATATTCCAAATGCTTTAGCAACTTTTCCACCATATTCATTAATTATATTTATATAAATCTTAGGGATTGAAGATGAGCCATGTAGAACTATAGGAAACTTACCTAATCTTTCTCTAACTTCTTTAAGGATATCAAAACGTAATTCAGGTATATCTTCCTCTTTATTAACTTTAAATTTATAAGCTCCATGAGAAGTTCCAATTGCTATAGCTAAGGAATCACAATTTGTTTTTGTTGCAAAATCTTCAACTTGTTCTGGATCAGTATAATAATGTTTGGTTGATTTTATATGATCTTCAATTCCCGCAATGACTCCTAGTTCAGCTTCTACAGATACATCTTTTTCATGAGCATACTTTACAATTTTTTTTGTAACGTACACATTTTCATCATACTTTAAATGACTTCCATCAAACATTACACTTGAAAACCCATTATCAATACAATTTTTAGCTAACTCAAATGAATTTCCATGATCTAAATGCAATGCTATCGGAATATCATAACCTAAGTCTTTTGCCATTTCCACAGCACCTTGTCCCATATATCGAACCATAACTGGATTAACGTATGTTCCAGCACTTGGGCTATTTTGAAGGATAACTGGTGACATTGTCTCCCCACAACCTATAATGATAGCTTGTAATTGCTCTAAATTGCTAAAATTATATCCTGGAATCGCAAATTTTCTCTCTAAGGCTACTTGAAACATTTTTTTAGTATTCGATAATCCTATTTTTTTAAAGTCTACCATTAGAAACAATTTTAATCTGTTTTACAATTGAGATTGTTATATGTGTAATATTAATAAAGATAAGAGAAGATATTTAAAATTATTTTTAAAAATAGATGAAATTTAATAGAACTCAAAGCAAATGATTGGTCTTTTGTTTAAACATGTATAGTTACATTTAATTTATTTTTGAGCTCTTTATAGCGTGAACGTAGTGTTACTTCTGTTACGCCAACTACTTGTACAATTTGTTGTTGAGTAATCTCTTTATTTCTGATTTTACATGCTAAATATATTGCTCCAGCACATAAACCTTTTGGATCTTTACCACTAATTGAAAATTTTGCACTATAAGCTTTTAGAATTTTAGTTGTTAATTGTTCTATTTCTGAATTTAATCCTAAATCTGTCATAAACCTTGGAATAAGAGAAATTGGATTAGTTGATGGAGGATTAAAATTCATTTCTCTAAGCAAAGTTGAATAGCTTCTCCTTACGTCTTTAGCATTTGCAGATGCTTCATCTAAAATTTCTTGCAAAGTTCTTGGTAATTTTTTTCTTCTACAAGCTAGATATAAACAAGCAGCAACCATAGCATTAATAGATCTTCCTCTGAGTAGCTTTTTTTTGAAAGCTTCAATGTAAATTCTCATTGCATCTTCTTTTACGTAATTAGGTAAGTTTAAGTTGGTGCTAATTCTTTTCAATTCTGTAGATGCAATCAGTAAATTTCTTTTTTGCCATGTTATGCGTGTATTCCATTTAGCAGCCCTTTTTAAATCTGGATTACTTATTTTTGTTTTATCCATAACTGTACTTAGGCCCATATCTGGCAGTAAAATAGAAATAGGAGCACCTGTTTGCTCTCTATTATTTTTTTCTTGATTTGTATACGCTCTCCTACCATTATGTGTAAAATCAACATTTTTTTCATTAATCACTAAACCACATTGATTACATACAACATCTCCAGTATTAATCAGTGGTATTATTGACCCCCCGCATTCTGGGCACACATTTAACAATTCATTATTTTTTATTTTTAATCCCATTATATTATCCTCATTAACCTATTTTTTTTAAAAATTATAAAACAATTGTAGACCAATTCTTAATTCCACCTATTTCAAATTTTTTTGTTTTATAACATGTATCTATTTTTATTTATAAACCTACAGCTTGTAATTTTTCTAATATATTTTTTTGATTCTTTGACAAGTTATCAGGAACTTTAATTTTTACTTTAACCAATAAATTACCTTTCTGATCTGAATTAATTTTATAAAATCCTTGATTTTTTAATCTTAATAATGAAGAATCATTAGTTCCAGGGGGAACAGTAATATTTAGAGTTTTTTCAACCCCATCTACCTGAATTTTTCCTCCGAGTACTGCTGTGGTATAAGGGACTTCTTTTTCAATATAAATGTCATCATCTATTCTTTCAAATTTTGGGTGCTTTTTTATATGTATGGCAATATAAAGATCTCCTGGAGTACCCCCATTTTCTCCTAACATACCTTTTCCTTTTAATCGTAATTTTTGACTATCCTTGATTCCTCTTGGTATATTTATATTTAAGTTCTTCAATTGACCAGTTGTGGGATCCTTATATTGAACTTTTTTCTTCCCACCATAAAATGCATCCATGAAATCTATTTCCATATCATACCTTAAATCGTCCCCCTCTCTTGGAAGATTACTATAACTGGGAGATCTTGCTCGTGTACTTCCTCCACCTCTTCTATTAAACACGTCAAAAATATCTCCTAAATCATTAAAAAAATCAAATCCACTAGATCCACTTCTGGAGTTATTACGATTACCAAATATTTCGTTGAAATCGAATCCTCCAGGAGTCCCCGATGAGGAATAATAATAGGTTGTACCATCTGGGCTTCTATGAACTCTAGCGCCTTCTGGAGCTCCTCCCCAATTCTGATATGTTGAAGAATCTCCTTCTACAACACCAAATTTATCATACATTTCTCTTTTTTTATCATCACTTAAAATACTATATGCTTCATTTATCTCCTTAAACTTTTCTCCTGATTTTGGCTCGTCAGGGTTAACATCAGGATGATATTTACGAGCCATTTTACGGAATGCTCTTTTAATTTCCTCCTTTGAAGCTCCTTTATCTATTTCTAGTATTTTATAATAATCTTTTGCCATATTTTACAACCCATTTTTATAATAATTTTTAAATAAATTATAAAAAAAATTTAAAAAAAAAAAATTCAAATTTAATCATACTCAGCATCGACTACATTATCATCTTGACCTGTGGCTCTTCTGAATTGCTCTTCTTCAATTTCATCTTGTGTCTTCCCTTGATATCCATATGCGGTTCCTGGTGGCATATCACCCATTCCTCCAGGTGGTGCACCTTGATATGCTCCTTGTCCTTGTTGTTGTCCATACATTCGAGATGAGACTTCATGTAATGAATTTTGTAGAGCTTCTGAACCTTTATTAATTCTACTTACATCAGCAGATTCCATCGCGCTTCTCAAATCAGAGATTTTGTTAAGAATATTTGATTTTAAATCTCCTATAACAGCTTCATTTTCCTTTAAAAGCTTCTCAGTTTGGTAAATTAATGACTCTCCATGATTTTTAGCTTCAGTCAATTCTTTGAATTTTTTGTCCTCTTCAGCGTTTCTTTCGGCTTCTCTTATCTTTTGTTCAATTTCATCATCGGACATCTTAGTAGACGCAGTAATAGTTATTGATTGGCTTTTTCCAGTACCTTTATCTTTTGCTGACACATTAATAATTCCATTTTGATCGATATCAAAAGTGACTTCTATTTGTGGCATACCTCTTGGAGCTGGCGGAATACCAGTTAAATGAAATCTACCTAATGTTATATTATCTGCTGCTCTTGGTCTTTCACCTTGTAAAACATGAATTTCTACTGCTGGCTGATTATCAGCTGCAGTTGAGAAAATCTCAGCTTTTTTGGTCGGAATAGTTGTATTTCTTTCAATCAATTTTGTAAAAACGCCACCTAATGTCTCAACCCCTAGAGATAAGGGTGTAACATCGAGTAGTAATAGATCTTCAACTTCACCAGTTAATACACCACCTTGGACGGAAGCACCCATCGCAACACATTCCATTGGATCAATACTACGCTCTGGTGTCTTACCTAATAAATCTTCGAATTTCTTCTGAACTACTGGCATTCTTGTAGGGCCACCAACTAAAATAATTTTATCAATTTCTCCCCTTGCCATTCCAGCGTCTCTTAAAGCTTTTAAGATCGATGTGTCTAATTTCTTTAATACAGGTTCAATTAGTTGTTCTAATTTAGCTCTTGTGAGGGTCATATTCAAATGTTTAGGACCGCTACTAGTTGCTGTGATGTAAGGCAAATTTATATCGGTTGTAACCGATGTAGATAACTCAATTTTAGCTTTTTCTGCGGCTTCCCGTACTCTCTGCATAGCCATTGAATCCCTTTTTAAATCTACACTCTCCGCTTTCTGAAATTCTGAAACAATATAGTCAACAAGAATTTTATCCATATCTGTTCCTCCTAATTGAGTATCTCCTGCTGTAGAAATCACTTCAAATACTTGATTGTCCATTTCCATTATTGTAACATCAAATGTACCACCGCCAAGGTCTAATACTGCGATTTTTAACCTTGCATTTTTCTTATCTAAACCATAAGCTACAGCTGCGGCTGTGGGTTCGTTAATTAAACGCTTTACATTTAATCCTGCGATCATTCCTGCATCTTTCGTAGCTTGTCTTTGATTATCGTTAAAATAAGCCGGCACTGTAATAATTACATCAGTAACTTCTTCACCTAAATAAGCGCTGGCATCTTCCTTGATTTTTCTAAGAATCATTGCAGAAATCTCCTGAGGAGTATACTCTTTACCATCGATTTTTACCGTATAAGATGTACCCATTTTTCTCTTTATCGCAGTTATTGTACGGTCTGGATTTGAAATTGCTTGTCTTCTAGCTGGTTCTCCTACTAACCTCTGACCATCTTTCGTAAAAGCAACCACTGATGGAAATGCTTTACCACCTAATGTCAATCCTTCTGCACTTGGAATTATTGTTGGTTTACCTCCAATTAATACAGCTGCTGCTGAATTTGAAGTTCCTAAGTCAATTCCTATTATTTTTCCCATATTTTTTCACTCCGTTTTTATTTTTATTTTAAATTGTTTACTTTTTTTATGTTAAATTTTATAATTTTGATTTTTTAGATATTTTGACCTTCGCAGGTCTTAGAACTTTATCTTTTATATAATAACCCTTAGTTATTTCTTCTATTATCGTATTTTCAGGGAGATCATCTTGACTTTCCTCAACTATTACTACTTCATGCTTATATGGATCAAATTTCTCACCTTCCGAATTCATTGCTTTCACTCCTTCCTCATCTAATAGTTTTTCAAAATTCTTCACAATTATTTCAAAACCATTTTTAATGCCATCCATATTTTCAAGCAATTTTAGTAAATTTAATGCTCTTATCAAATCATCATAATGTTCGATTAATTTTTTTAAAATGCCCTCCATTACGTACTCTCGATATCTACCGTTTTCTCGTTCTGTCCGCTTTCTATAATTATCAAAATCCGCACGAACACGTAATAGTGAATTCATAAATTTCTCTTTTTCTTCCATTAATTCTTTAAATTTTCGAGCATCCTCCTTCATGTCATCTAGTTCCTTGAGTAATCGATCATTTTGAGTTTTTACTTTCTTATGTTCTTCCACTAACGATTCATACTTTTCCGCTTTTATTTTCAATTTTTCCAATTCGCTTCTTGAAATTGAAAGTTGATTTGTTATCTTACGCGGAGAACCGCGTTCGTTTATATATTTACCAAAATAATCTTCAAATACCATAGGTCTTATATCTCCCATTTCTTTTCTAAAATTATATGTCATTTTTTTATTTTTTTTTGAGTTTTAAACCCCATTTTTTTTATGTAAACATTGATTGTCAATTAAGAGTTTACATATAGTTAATATGCAATTATGAATTCACCTATTTAAAGGTTGTGTTTTTATTAAATAAAGGAGAAATGAGGTAGAGGTGTGCTAAATTAGCAAAAGTAATATTTTTTTTTAAAATAAATGAGTATTTTATTTTTAAAATGAAACGTGGGTATAACTTTTAATCATTTAATCTTTGTATAAAATCTTTTGAAGGTATAACACCGAAAGCAAACAAGTTAACAACCTGTTCTCTAAAATATTTATCTTTTTCAGATAGTTCAAGCATTTTATTTAGATTTTTACCCTCATTCTCGTAAAAGAAATTAACCATTGAAGATTTTTGCTTGAAATTTCTAATAATTTTTTTTATTTCAGGATTAGTTTTATACATTTTTAAATTACTTTTTGAATAATCTTCATCTTGTAAAGCTTTTATGGCTGTTTCTGCTGCAATTCTGCCTGACATTACTGCTGTTTGAATTCCTTCACCACTAATCGGAGAAACAAATCCCCCGGCATCCCCTATAAGCATTAAATTATCAGTATATAGACTTTTTTCTAATACTCCTTCAGCAGGAAATGAATAAGAACTTGACCATATAATCTTAGAATTTGTAATTTGAATATATTTGTTAACGTTTTGATTACCTATAAATTCCTGATATACGTCATGTATGTTATATTTTAAATTATCTTTAGCAAATGTAAAAACACCAATATTGAACATTTTATCGTATAAAGGAAATATCCAACCATAACCCTGATAAGGCTTAAAATATACATATACAGATTCCTTATCTAATTGATGATTTCCTTCCATTATTGCACATTTTCCAATTGCTAATTCATTAATATTCCATTTTGATCTTATTCCCGACTTTATGGCTAATTTGGAACTCATACCATCAGCAACTATAATTATTTTTCCATAAAATTCCTTATATCCATTTAGTGATTTTGTTTTTATGCCAATTCTTTTCTTATTTTTTATAATATAATCAATGGATAATTGTTTGTCAAAAAGTTCTACTCCAGCATCAACGGCAGCTTCTCTCATAATATTATCAAGCTTTAATCTATCAATAATTATAGAATACTCGCTACTTGCTCCCTTAAACTCCAGTTTATGATAATCTGCTGAATACATTACAACTCCCCGGATTTTGCGATTATTTAATTTTTTTAACTCGGGATACAGATCTACAACACTAGAATGAACGGCGCCTCCACATGGTTTTCGCCAATTAACATCCTTTTCAATTAAGGCAACTCTATATCCTGCTTTAGCTAATACTTCCGCACATTGTGATCCTGAAGGGCCTGCACCTGAAATTATTACATCATACATGATTGAAACCTTTAAATAAACATTTTATATTTCATTTGAATCAATATCTAATAATTATTTTTTATTCAAAATCTTAAGAAATCTTCAAAATTTAGAAATTAGTATTGTTAAAATGTTTAAACACTTAAATTTTCTAGTGTTTTCATAAATATTAGAAGAAAAAAATAATAATTAAGAGTGAATCTAATGTCTTCTGAATTTGAGAAAAATTTAGACAAATATGCTGAAGTAATTGTCAAAATAGGACTTAATTTACAACCAGGACAAAAATTATTGATTGGGGGTCCTGTATTCGGTTTTTATGGAGTATCCCTTGAGTTAGCTCCATTAGTACGAAAGATCGTTAAGAAAGCATATCAAATAGGAGCTAAATTAGTTGATGTTATGTGGAAAGATGAAGAATTAAATTTAATTCGACTGCAGTATGCACCTAAAGAATCTTTTGAGGAATATCCTTTATGGCGAATCGAAGCAGGCATTAATATTGCTGAAGCAGCTGATGCTTTTCTTGCTATTTATGCTGAGAATCCTGACTTACTTATTGACCAAGAACCTGAAAGAATAACTTCTCTTCAACAAACTAATTTTAAGCAAAATAAACCTATAATGGATCATGTGGTTAAAGGTTCAATGAACTGGGCAATAGTGACAGCTCCAGTTGAGGGATGGATAGATAAAGTTTTTCCAGATATCCCTCCAGATAAACGAAAAGATAAATTTTGGGATACTATTTTTGATCTTTGCCGCGTAAAACATAAAGATCCAATTTCTGCTTGGAAACAACATGTGAATGATCTTGCTGCTAGAAGTAGTTATCTTAATCAAAAGGAATACATATCATTGAAGTTTACTGCACCAGGCACAGATTTAATAATAGGATTACCAAATGGACATATATGGCATAGTGGCTCAATGACTAGTCAGAATGGTATTACTTTTACAGCTAATATTCCAACAGAGGAAGTATTTACAATTCCTCATAAAGACAAAACGGAAGGTGTGGTGAAAGGTACTAAACCAATATATTTTAGTGGAAGTTTAATAGAGGATTTCACTCTCACTTTTGCTAAAGGGAAGATTGTAGAAGCTGTTGCTAAAAAAGGAGAAGAATTGTTACACAGTTTGATAGAAACAGATGAAGGCGCGAGCTATTTAGGAGAAATTGCTCTAATTCCACATAGCTCGCCTATATCACAATCAAAATTGCTTTTCTATAATATCCTCATTGATGAAAATGCTTCAAATCATATTGCTTTTGGGCAAGGTTATAAATTTAGCTTCAAGGGTGGTGAAAATTTATCTGATGAAGAATTTTCTTCTTTAGGTGGTAATAATAGTCTTATTCACATTGATTGTATGTTTGGTTCAAATGAGATGAATGCAGATGGTATATTGAAAGATGGAACTATTGAACCAATTATGCGTGATGGAGAATGGGCTTTTAAAGTATAACTAAATAAAATATAGCACGAGTTTTATACCAATTTCCTTAAATTTTGAAGGAATTTATCCTTTTTTTAATATTTTTTGAGTTTAAATATGAAAAGCGAGATATAAAGATAAATCCATTTTAACAATCAAATTTTTTTATATGGAAATGGAAAAAGACAAAAAAATAATTTACGCTTTCAATTTTGAGTTAGGTAAAAGCTTCAATGTATTAGACGGTTTACCACCTAATTTTCAAAAATACACTTGGTTATGTACGATTTGTAAGAAACCGATATTCTATAACCGAGATTCAGATTGTTTTTTACATAAGGGGCATAGGAATTATTGTTTTGAACCAGAAACTATAGAACATAAGACTATGAAAGTCTTCTGGTATGTAATGTTTCCAAAATTCAATTCAGTAAATTCAAAAAAATTAGAATATAAAATAGGAGATCAAATAGCAGATGTATATTTCGAATTAAAAACAGGAGAGAAAATAGTTATTGAATGTCAAAACTCTCAAATTAGTAAAAGAAAATTAGTAGAGAGAACTAAAAATTATACACATAAAGATATTTATACACTATGGATATTTAACGGGCATGGGACATGTGTTTCTGATAGAAAGAATCCTCAAAATGCGGATGAGATTGGAGTTTTAGGGATGGAAAAAAGAGTTCATTCTTTATATGGTGGCCGGATATATTATATGAATGTTTCAGGAAGAAAAATAATTAATTCACCCTATGTACTCCACTTTGCACCTTTTTTTGAACATAAGAAATCTGATTATAATTATTTAGGATATGATAAATATTACAAAGATAAAAGAAGCGTTGTTCTTGGTAAAATCCCTAACTATAAGGTTTTATATATGGAAGTAAAAGGTTATAAAATAGCCCGATTCTCAGATAAACATGTGAGTAGTTTATGTACTGAACAAATAATACTGGGAATTAAAGAAATTTGTAGAAGAAGTTTATTAAATGGAAAAGCTATTGAAGATGAGATTAAAATTCCTATTTCTTCAATTATATCGAAGCTCAGAAACCGATATGGTTTCCATTTACCATATTTATTGCTAAAAAAATCAAATAAAATTAAAACAATAAGTTTTGAGAAATCGTTTAATAGTAATTATGATATTAACGATGAAATAACAGTTAATATTTTTGACTATATATAAAAAAAAATGAAAAAATAATTATTTTCGTTTTATTATTAAGTAAATCATTCCAATGATAATTATCAAAGTAGAAACCAATGCAGTTATTCCAACTGTCAAATCATTAGCAATTTGTTTAATAAAAATTCCCAGTAATGCCCAAACAATAACCAAGCTATATGCGTAGTCTTTCCGTAAAATAAGCATCCCAAATGTTATAAGAACCGCTACTATTATTACTAAAATTGTTAATATAACTGGTAATATTCCAAAAAATGCTTCCTCTGGCCATCCAAAACCATTTATTCCAGCATCAACTATTACTGCAGTTACATTAGCAATAGTTGCCACAGTAATCCAACCTAAATATATACTGAAAGGAATGTGTACAGCAACTTTTTCGATTCTAGAGACTTCAGATTTCCCGATTTTTAATCTAAGATAAATCAATATTAATGAAAGTAAAAGAATAATCATAAAGATTAGAGAAAGTGGGACTAATTTATAATGCCATAGAAAAATCCAAGTAACATTAGCTATACTTGCAATGATAAAGAAATATCCTATATTATTCAAGTATTCCATTTCAATCTTGTCCTTTTTGAATATATCCCTGATTTGATAAACAGAAAATAGTCCTAAAAAGATATAAATGATACTCCAAATCGAAAAAGTAATTCCTTGGGGAACAAACAAATTTGGTAAATCATCTGATAACTGTTGAGTAGTATTACCACCGATTGGTAATATTATCGCCAGAAAATTAACAATCACTGTCGCAATAAATCCAATAAGATTTAAAATCTGTAATAATTCTTTCTTTGTCATATTTATCAAAACTACTTTTTTTTTTCAAATTGTTAATACTTGGTATAAATAATTTTATTATCTTATTTATCTATTTTACTTGTAAATCATAAAGAAAAAATTTATGAGAGAATTTTTGAATAAGGTTTTTGAATCTTAAATTTATAAAATAAACAATATCAAATCTGAGAAAGTGTAAGCAAATTAAGTTTATAATATGGATTTTTTAGGAGAACATAATGATTTTAATTAGCTATTTTTAATTTTCTATAGGAAAATGATGGGTCCTAATGAGAAACAAAGACAAAAAAATATTATCGGATTGAAATGTGCGGCATGTGGTTCTTCAAATGTCTATTTAGAACCATATAAATATACACAGAATGAAAACTTTAAATCAGTAATAAATTTAAGAAGAAGAAAAAGTAGGACCTTTAAAATACAAGTACCTATATGCAAAGAATGTTTTAAAAAATTTCTGGTCTGGAAAATATATGATAAAATTTCTTTATTTCTTTTTGTATTAAGTCTTTTAAGTGTAATTATAGGAATATTTTTTCTGTTTTTTTATCAACTTATAGGAGAGGAAGGTGTTCTACTCATAGGTTTTGGTTTTTTATTCATTATTATTAGCTTAGGTGTGCGATTTTTGCTAGGTAAAATTAATTCTAACCCAAATAATTATTTTTTCTATGATTTTCTTAATGAAATTTTTTACTTGAAGCCTAGTAGAGAAAAAAGTTGGATTTTTTATAGTTCATGGATAAAAGATATCCTAAAAAAATGAACCCAGTCAATTCTTAAATCCTAGCCTAATTTAACTAATCAAATATTTATAGATATTAATCTTTGTTGTTAAAAATTCAAATTATATTAATTGTAGTGATGTTTAAAAATCTCAATTCTTACCTACCAATATGTCAACATCAAACAAGAAACAACTATACAAATATTCTCTTATTGGGAGCGTTATTTTAGGTAGTATAGGAGTTTTCATTGCTTATTTCATTAATTTCTCCTTGATAGTAATAGCATTCGCAGAGTATGAAGGAGCATTATGGGTATTTCTAATCATCTTAATCAGAATTTTGCTTCTAACGATTATTTGCATATATTTATTTAATAAATGGTTTAAGCAAGAAGCACAATACTTATCGGATATTCCATTCTTATTAGGAATGTTCTTTATTATCATTCTATTTGGAAAAGCATTTGATTTACTTTGGGATTTTACCTTTTTTACTTTTAGTGACGAATTAGTCTTACTCTTTCTAAAATTTCGGTATTTTATGATAATTTTTGAAGTAGCTCCACTATTCTACTTGGGATTCGAAATTATATTTTTTAGGTTAGAAGATAAATTCTCAAGATTAAAAGATAAAAAATATATGAATAGGCTTAGGTTGATTTTGATCGCGATTATTATTGTGATTGAATCTTGTGCTGTCATAATTGCTCCAAATACTACAATAATGGGCTTGCTCTTACCATATATAGTTAT
>JBHLNL010000184.1:0-6332 GCA_048941605.1 Promethearchaeota archaeon
GTTTTTAGTAACTCATATGTTCCCTCACAAGCCATACATCTTCTTAATTTTGTTCCATCTTTTTGAGTTTTGAAATCAGTAAAAAGCTTTAAAATTACTTTATTCTTTAATTTACCCATTTCTCTTTTAACATTATCCATTTCGTTTTCTGAAAATAACATAAAATCACCCATTAATTCAATCTATTATGAATATTTGCTTTTATACTTAAAAGAATTTTTCATTTAAATTATAAAAAAAACTAATAATGAATGATTTTTGAATAAATTTGAATAGAAATATATTAATAATTCAAAAGATAAAAATAAACAACTAATTTTTGATATCAACTATTTGCTTTCTAAAAATGAAATATAGTATCAATCCAACTACAAAACCAATTGCAATATTAAGAAAGTAACAGATTATCGCTGAAATTAGAATTATTGGAAAAGTCTTAATGTTGAAATCTTTGAAAGCTATTTTACCTAATAACACTGCAGTATAAATAAGCATAGCACCTAGAATAGCCATAGGAAACTCTGTGAAAACTAAAAATAATGTTTCAGAGAAAAACAAGCCAAGAATTAATTCCATTATCCCCTCTAATATCATTGAACCTCCAGTTCTAGCTCCAAAGGCGTACTGAGCCATCAATCCTCCAGATCCATGACATAAAGGCATTCCAACAAAAAAAGGATTAATTAAATTCATTGCACCCATATTAAATGCTAAAATATTTGCATCAATCTCTTCTCTCTCTGGAAAGAGTTCTTTAATTAATACAACCGTAGCAATCATTACATTTGTTAAAGTTAAAAATAATTGTGCAATTCCTGCATATAACATACCAAGTAAGAAATTTTCCCAATTTGGGAATTGAAAAGTTAATATCGGAAGTCCAAATTCTAATTCCGCTATAGTAATGGTGCTTGTAAAAAATAATATTAAGATCCCACTGAAAGTGAGAATAATCGCAGAGGGAATTGGTTTGTTCTTTATTAGTATCAAAATTATTAAAATTGATATAAAACCAAGTAAAATATTTTCACTAAACAATTCTATACCAGTCCACCCTAAAATCAATGCTAATCCTAGCTGGATTCCTCTCACTGCAGTAATAGGCACTTTACTCACAATTTTATTAAGTTTTTTTGAGAACCCAAGAATAAACCAAACAACACCAGTTCCAAATCCAGTAGAAATAACCATATTTGGATCCCAGGCTTTTGATATTGCCACAGTCCCTATCGTTTTTTGTGGTTGTACTGGAAGTGGTAGGTTAAATTTTAATCCTAATATGATATTTGTAATTCCTAAAGTAAGAAAGATTCCTGCTGGACTTAAACCTACTATTGAAACATATCCAATTATAAAGGGAATCAAAGTTCCCCAATCTCCAAAAGAACCACCAAATTCTCTTAAAGTGAATTTCTTATATTTTTTTTCACTTTCCTTTTCAATGTCCTCATTGATTTGGTCCAAATTAATCAAATATAAAAGAAATTCTAAATATTTTAAATTTTTTAAAATAAATAAAAAAAATTCATATTTAAGAATTAAAATTACACTTCGAAACGTGTTTTTTACCTTTCAATAAATTTAAAAATATTTAATTTATCTTATTTTAAGATTTAGCTTCATTTAATAAAGATAATTACAGAAAACAATTTATTTTCAAATCTTTTAATTAAGGGATATTTGAATGTCGCTTGAAAGCAGATTAAATTTTGAAAAGGTTATTTCAAGTATCTCTTCTCGATTTGTCGGCAAAGTAAATCTTGATGAAGCAATAAAATCTTCCTTTGAGGATATGGGAACGTTATCGAAAGCAGATCGTGTTAGTTTATTTCTTTTTGATGAAAATAAGAAATTCTTCAAAAATACTTATGAATGGTGTGCAAAAGGGATTGATCCTCAGCAAATAAATCTTCAGAAAGTAGATATTGGTATAATATCCTGGTGGATTGGACAAGTAGAGAAAATTAGTTTTGTAAACATTCGAGATGTTTCTACTCTCCCAAATGGAGCTCAATCAGTAAAGAAGTTTATGGAGATACAAAATATTCAATCATTTCTAGCTTTCCCTATCTATATTAATGGATCAATCAATGGATTTGTTTGTTTTAGTAAAATAAGGGAGAATGTTCAGTGGAAAGGAAAAGACTTCGTGATCTTGCGAATATTTGGTCAAACTTTAGGAGATACTATCGAACGATTAAACGCTGAAAAAGCTTTAAGAGAAAGTCAAGAATTATTACGTGCAACATTTGAAGCCACAGCCGATGGTATTATTGCAATTGATAATAATGGCGTCATTACACATTTAAATGAAAGATTTATATATATGTGGCGTATACCAGAGAAAACAGTTGATCATAAGGATTTCAATGAAGTATTAAATTATATGCTTAATCAACTTAAAAATCCAGATGTTTTCTTATTAAAATTAACTGATCTTGAAAAGACATCAAAAGACGCTTATGATATGATTTTTTTTAATGATGGCAGAATTTTTGAACAATATTCTTGCCCATTAGTCCAAGATGGGGAAAAAATTGGACGAGTATGGAGTTTTAAAGATATTACTGAACATCAACATGCCGAACAGGAGTTAAGAATTTCAGAAAAACGATATCGAGAGGCTTATGAAAGAGCAGAATTGTTTAAAGATATTTTTACACATGATATCAATAATATTTTTCATAATATAAGATCCTCAGCAGAATTAATCTCTCTACTAAAATCAAATTCAAATAATTTAGATAATTTGGAAGAATTTTTTCAAGTTATTGATAATCAAATTGATAGGGGGGTAAAGCTAATAAATAATGTACAGAAGCTTTCTAAACTTGAAGAATCAGAAATTTCATTACAAAAAGTAGATGTATATGAAGTTTTAGATGAGGCAATTCAATTTGCTTACAAAAGTGCACAAGAAAAGGAATTAGAAATAAAAGTAGATAAAAAAATTAATACTGCCTTTGTAGAAGCTAATGAATTTCTATTGGATGTATATGAAAATATCTTACATAATGCTATAAAATATAATCAAAATCGACCTATTACTATACAAATTGATATTAGTAGATCCTCTGATGGTAAAAATAATTATATCAAAATGGATTTTAAGGATAATGGGATTGGCATCGTTGATGAAAACAAGGAGTCAATATTTCAAAAAGGAAATAAAAAAGACAAACATGTTAGAGGAATGGGAATTGGTCTCTCTCTCGTAAAAAAGATTATTGAAAGCTATAATGGTAAAATATGGGTTGAAAATCGTATAAATAATGATTATAGCCAAGGTAGTAATTTTGTAGTAGAAATTCCGGAAGCTCTTTAAAACTAATATGTTTAAGGGACTCTAATGCTGATCTTTTAAAATAAATTACAGTAATAATTCAAACAAATCAACTGCCTTTGGATGAATTTTACATTTTTTACTGAATCTACGAAGAATCCACCAACATGAAGGGCAATATGTTGTCACATAATCAAGATCTTCTCTATCAAAATCAGACATTCTCTTACGAGCAATTCCTTCTATTACATCAGTTCTTCCCATCCATCCTGATCCACCACCACAACACCAATGGGGTATATCCACAACGTTATATCCCATTTTTTTAAGTAGATCATCAATAAGCTCCTCTATGCCTTCTTTGCCTCTATTCATTAATTGGCACAAATGTTGAATTCCTACTTTTCCTGTTTTAAGTCCAATAGAAGGTTTTAAAAAATCCGAAATATATTTAACATCAGCTTTTAACCCTTCCATTTCGTTTTTGAAAAGATAATAACAAGCAGGACATAGACAAATAATCTCCTTAAATTTTCTAGAATTAAATAATTCTCTATTCTCATTTAAACATATTTCATATTCCTTTTTCAATCCACTAATCTTTAGATGCCATCCACAGCAGATTTCTGTGTCTAAAATCGTGAAGTCAACCTCTTGTTGGATTAAATATTGAAGAGCGTGTTGTGTATACTGAGGAATTCTTATTGTAGAAAGACAACCCATAAAAAAAAGCGTATCAGAATCACTTGAAATACCTTCTATTCTTTTTATTCTCATTTTATTAGAGGGATAAGGTGATCTATATTTCTCAAAATATTCACGCATCTCATTAATTTCTTCAAATGTATTTCCATCATTAATATATTTCTCTTTCAATGAAATCCGCTCAAATTCAGTCTCACATTCTCCACATTGAACACAATTATAGAGTTTATTAAAATCATCTGCAGTAAATTTGATTTTATCTTTTTTATCGATAAATTCTTTTACTTTTTCATCGCTTAGAAAGTTATTAGGGTCAATTTCATCGGTTGGATAATTTTTTCTTCCTTTTATTCTTTCTTTCATTGGAATCAACTCAAAATATCAAATTTTAGCTTTTAATTAAACATTTACATTTAAAAAAATAAGATTTAATAAATAAATTTGAATTCAATAGAGATATATTATTTTAATTTATATACCAATGAACTTTTAATTTAAAGATAAAATGATTAATGATCTATTAATAATTAATGACTCTGGAGCACTGTTATATAATTGGCACCCTGAAGGATATAAAAGTGAGGGAAACGATGATTTGCTTAGTGGTTTTTTAATTGCAATGAACAGTTTTGCCACAGTAGAAAGGGGTGAAGATATAAAGTCTCTAAAAATGAAAGAAACTCAAATTATTTTTGAAAAATACGAGGAGCTCTATCAAAAATTAACATTTGTAATTACTACAAAAAATGAGGAATTAATTGAATTACTTCATGCGATTATCCATGATATTATGGATCAATTTACTCAACTATATTTTGATGATTTAAATAAAGAGTTTACTGGTATGGTATCACAATTCCAAACTTTTAATAACTACGTAGAAGAAATAATCAGGTCACATGGTTTAGATGTAATTAATGACGCTATAAAGAATATTGATGATTTCACAACTCTAAAAGCGATTGTGTTTCTTGAACCAAAAGGAGGTAATATCTATTATATTCATGCTAAGCAATATGTAAATAAGGACAAAATTAGTTTCCTCATTCCTCTAATTATGAATTCTGCTAAATTATTATATCAAAATAATCTCAATGAAAAATTGTATTGGATTTTACTTAACACAATTCGAAATGAAAATCTAATAGTTGAACCTCGTAGTAAAATTCTTATTGTGAAACAATATCAATTACAAGAGAATATTGAAGAGGGATTTCTAAATTTAGAATTTTTCAAAGAAAAGGATAAATATATTAAAAAACCTCATAAACTAATTGAAAAATTCAACAAATTAGTTTGGAGTCCTAAAATCAAGCAAGTATACTTAGTAGATATGGTTGGTAAAGTATTTTATTCTGAAATTATTGATGAGTCTTATGATTGTTCGAATTATATTCCAGAGACTATAAGCTTTTTAACTTCTTCAAAAAAAGCAAGTGAAGATATCTATAATAGAATACTTTTTAATGCAAGTATCGGTGGAGAAAAACTAACTACTATTTGTATGAATTTTAATAATTTTGCTTTAACCTTGATAGGACGAATTGAAGATTTTTCTGATTTTAAAAAAATTCAAGACACATGTTTAGAGATTTATCTACAATTAAAGTGACTCAAATTATTTTTAACTGAACTTAATTTAAATTATAAGTGAAAGATTCATATTTGGGAATATAATAATCTATGTTTATATATATTAATTCGATACATTAAAGAGAAAAAATTAGGTGCCGGATGAAATGTCAACTTTAGAGTTATGGATTGAGTTAATGATTTTACAAACAATTATAGGTTATTGCTTTGTTTTAGCAAATGATTTTATTGGGCTTTATAATATTAGAGATCTAAACCTAATGAAAGGAGATTTTACAATAGTTAAATTTCATAAAAGATTTGGATGGATTGAAATATCTATATTTTATTTACTATTTGCTCAGTGTATGTATATGCTCTACGCTCATATAGCAGCATCAGATCCATTATTGCTAACACCCTCTGGTATTTGGTCTCATACTTGGATAGGGGGTTTAATAGCCACCGTTCTAGTAAGTTTTAAATTCATTGTTGCCCGTTTCAAGAAGGATAGTATTTATTTATATGGTAAATATATAGGCCCTATAGGATTTTTGGGATGGAGTTTATCACATTGGACAAGCCTTTATAATTTCTATTTTGTAGTATTACCATACTGGCAATCTTTGGGGCATACAACTATAATTGCACCCTCCTCATTTATTTGGGCCGCTATAATTCCATTTATTGGGGGCGCTGGACTGTTTTTTTTAGTGCTTTTTAAAAGAGGATCAACCATAAAAGAAAAAACACGATTCGCATTTAATCAGAT
>JBHLNL010000185.1:0-6317 GCA_048941605.1 Promethearchaeota archaeon
AACGTATTCTCGATTATGGAATATATGCACCAACAATTTATTTTCCATTAATAGTTCCTGGTGCTTTAATGATAGAACCAACTGAAACCGAATCTAAGCAATCATTAGATCATTTTGCAAAAATAATGAATAAAATTCTTGAAGAAGCAAACAAGAATCCCAAAATCTTAAAAGAGGCACCTTATAATACACCAGTAAGACGTTTAGATGCTGTACAAGCAGCAAGAAATCCTATATTACATGATTAACATTATAAATTTTTAAATTTATGAAGTCTATAGCAATATAATTTCTAATACAGTATGAAAAATATAATTTGGATTTTGGTGTACAAAAATTAATTACTTATCTTTTTTTCCTTACGAGCAATTCAGAAAAAATCAAGAAAGTATAACTAAACAAATTGAAGAAAGTTCAAGGGCCAATAAAATTACTTTATTATCAGCTCCTAATGGTACAGGAAAAACTATAATTGCCTTATGTAGCTTACTACCCTTAGCATTTGAGAAGAATCTAAAAATTATTTATATGTGTCGCACACATTCTCAAAATCGTCGAATAATAAAGGAATTAATAAAGATCTCACAAAAAATAAGCAATAATGATCTCAAAATTAATCTCAATGCTCTTTCTATTAGAGGAAGAAATGAAATGTGCTTAAATAATACCTTATTGTCTCTTAAACTAAATCCAAGGGAGGCAATGTCAGTGTGTACTGATTTAAGAAAAAATAGGAATTGCATTTATTTTTTAAATTTATTAAAAAAAAGGGGACAAAGTGAAAATCCATTATCGATTGCTCCTGAAATGTTTAATAGACCGATTGATGCAGAAGAATTAATCACATTCTGTAAAGAAAAAAAATTCTGTCCATACTTCTTAAGTAAATTCTTACTTGAAGCAATGAAAGTAATTATTTGCAATTACCAATGGGTTTTTAACCCTTTTATTCGTGAATCTTTTATAGAATTTATTGGCCAAGATCTTCAGAATTGCATTTTAGTATTAGATGAATGTCATAATGTTATAGATGTCGCAACTGAAGTAAATTCGAAAAAAATAACTCCATATTCCTTAAGATTATGTTTAAAAGATCTTGAAATATATAGAAGTTCTATTCTTATGCAGAGTTTTGTTAAAATCTTATTAGACCATCTAAACCAAAAAAAAAAGAACTTAAGAACTAGAGAAAAAGCTATCAATCCTGAAAATTTTATAGAAAGAATTCTGGAGAAATTAGGATTTTATGATTTAAATGGATTTAGGAATTTTTTAGAGGATCTTCTCGATTTTAGCGCTGCAATTCATGAAGAAAGACTCGCAAATGGAGAAATTTCACGAGATTTTATTGGTTCTTTGACGGAATTCTGGTTAAAATGGTTGGATATTTATACGTCAGATAATTATTTCTTTTGTTATAATCTTAAAGAAATTAAGGGGAAAAGATCAATATCACTTGAAATTGTTGCATTAGATCCACGAGAAATAGCTATTCCCATCTTGAAGAGAGGGTTTACATGTTTAAATCTCTCTGGAACTGTAAATCCATACGTATATAATAATTTAATGGGATTGAATGAGTGTGGTAAAAGTTATAAAGGAATTATTGCTGATTCACCATTCAGTAAAAAAAATATAAAAGCTATTATTACTGAAGGAGTGGATACAAAAAGGGATAATAGAACTCATGACATGTATAAAAAAATGATTGATAAAATTAATGAAGTTTTAAACTGTACCCCTGCAAATATAGGTATTTTTTGTGCCTCATATAAAATTCTTAAAGGATTGTTAGCAAATGGATTGGAACTTATAACAAAAAATAATAACAAAAAACTCTTCGTTGAGGAGCCTGGGTTATCAGCATCTGAAAATGCTATTTTGGTTGATGATTTTAAAAGTGAAGCTTCGAATAGTGGAGCTGTTTTGCTAGGTGTATGTGGCGGGAGAAATTCAGAAGGAGAAGATTATCCAGGAAGCTTAATGAATTCTGTGATAATTGCGGGATTTCCTTATCATTTACCGACCCCTAGAGTTGAGGCCAAAATAAAATATTATGATAAGGTATTTAATAGGCAAGGTTGGAATTTTGCTTATTTATATCCGGCTGTTCAGCGCGCAAACCAAGCTTCTGGAAGACCAATAAGAAAGATTTCTGACAAAGGGGCAATTATTTTCATGGATAGCAGATTTAAAGCAAAAATTAAATGGATTTCAGAATGGATAAGAAAAGAATTAGAGATAATCCCTGATAAACCTAATGCAATAATTCAGAATCTATCTCCTTTTTGGAAGAATTAGTGTTTTTATGATTTGGATTAAATTTTAAAAATATTATAATAGTAGAAATTAACGGAAATATTATCATAAAGTACATAACAATATAGTAATCTGAATTAAAAACTGATAATAATACACTGAATAAAAGTCCACCTATAAAACTTCCTGAAAATACACTAGAATTAGCATACCCCATATATTTCCCTTTATTTTTAGGTGAAGTCTTCTGAGCGATATAAGTGATAGTAGCTGCCCAATGCATTGAATAACTAAAAGAGACTAAAAATTGAAAAAGTAAATAACTCCAGAAATTATTTGAAATTATGTACCCAAAAATAGAAAGTGAACTTAATAAATAACCAATTATCATGAAAGATTTAATATTTTTAATGGTAAATATCTTTCCTATTAATAACATTTGAAAAAATTGTAATAAAAAATTTATTCCAATTAAAAAACCAATCTCTGAATCATTTCCCAAATGAAAACTCATGATAATAGCGAGGATTGGCATAATTGGTTTTATGCTAAAATTTCTAAAAAATAAGCCATAATAAATTGATTGAGAAATTGAAACCTCTTCTTCAATCTTTCTTAGAGTCAGGTTATTAGTATTTTTTTCTTTCTGTTTATTATACATTTCTAAAATCAATGATCTCTTTTCCTTGATAAAAATGACTAAAATTACGCTTGGTAACGATATTAGTAATATGAATAAAAATATATTTTCAATGCTATAAAAATCAATAAAGGTCCCGCCAGATTGGGCACCAACAAACCAACCGGCTACAACTGAAGCGTTAAAGTAAGAAATGAATGTTTTATCATCTTCTACTAATTCCGCAAATAAGGTCATCAATAAGTTGGATGATGCCATAAAAAAGCCAAAAAGAAATAAAAAGAGAACTATTAATATCAAATTTTGAGTTAAAAATAACATAAAATAGGAAAATGTCATACCAATTGTTCCAAATAATATAAAAGCATATCTATTTTGAATTTTATCTGAGTAATAACCATATAAAGGGGGAAAAACAAAAGCAGTTAAAGGAAATATTGTGATTATAAGCTGCATTAAAGGTTTTTCTACACCTAAAAATAGTAAGTATTTAGGAATATAGGTATAAATAATAATTGCAGCTGTGTTGATAATAAAAACAGATAAAAGAATTAAAATAATAGACTTTTTTGATAAAATCAATTCAAATACCCCTTTTAGTAATTATATTAAAATGGCTAACATTAATTACTTTTCTAAATATAGTGTGAAGCAAGAGTTTTTTTCATAATAGTAAATCGAGATTTCATTTTGAAAATTTAATTTTTTCAAAATTTTTTAGACATAATCAATGTAGAAATTATTGGAAAAATAATCATAAATAACATAGCTATATAGTAATTAGAGTTAAAAATCCCTAATAACATACTAAAAAATAACCCTCCTATTGTAGTCCCTGCAAAAAGACTTGTATTGGCATAACCCATAAATCGCCCTTTATTAACAGGTGTGGAATTTTGAGCAAGATAAACAATAGTTGCCATCCAAAACATGGAATAACTTAGAGATACCAATACTTGAAAAACAAAAAAACCCCAAAAATTATTAGAGAAAATGTATCCAAGAATAACAATAACAGTTAAAATATAACCTAGAATTAAAAATAATTTGAAGTTCTTCTGAGATAACACTTTTCCCATAATAAGTATAAAAAAAAATTGCATTAAGGGATTTATACCAATTAATAATCCAATTTCACTATTACTCGAAATGTGAAAACTCATAATAATTATAATAATATTCAAGATTGGGACAACGCCAAAATTTCTGAAAAAAATACTATAAAATAATGATCGGGGAATATTATCGTCTTTATTATGTATTTCTATATTAATATTCTTGAGCAAATTTTCATTAGCATTTAAAATTGCTTGTCTATTTTCTCTAATAAATATAACGAAAATTATACTTAATAAGAAAATCATCAGAGAAAAGATGATTATTGTTTCAACACTAAATATATCAATCCACAACCCTCCAATAACCACTCCTAAAAACCATCCAATAGCACAGTCAGCATTATAATAGGATATCCATTTTTTATCATTTTGAACTAACTCGCTATAAAGAGTGAGATAGATAGACGAAAATGAACTAAAAAAACCTAGTATAAATAACTCTATATTTAATACTATGATATTCTTAGCAAATACAAGTAATATCAACATACAGAGCATTCCGGCAGTTCCTAATAGAATAAAATAAATTCGATTTTGAAGTCTATCTGAATATTTACCTAAGAAAGGGGGAAAAATGAAGAATGTAGACATAAAAACAGTCATTGTTAAAGTTATTATTGATGATTCTGTTCCTATATTTTCTAAAAAACGAGGCAAATAGGAGAGTAACATCATAATAGAGAAGTAGATAAAAAATACATTTATTAACATAAATATAACAGTTTTTCTTGATATTATCAATTATATATCTCCCACATTAATTAAATCAAAATTAGAAGTATTCTTTAGAATATTTCTCAATTTAATTAGTTTACTACAGAATTAAAGGGTTAAACGGCTTTTACTTAATCTCATATTTATTAAATAAAATTAGTCTGCTAATCATTCTTGAATTTTAAGAATATACTTAGTGTAGAAATTAGTGGAAAAAAAAGCATTATCCACATAAAAACATAATAATCTGGGTTAAAAAATAATAGGAGACTAAAAAATAAACCCCCTAAAAATCCCCCCGAAAAAAAACTTGAATTTGCATATCCAAGATATTTACCTTTATTCCTCGGATCTGTTTTCTGAGCAATGTATATTTGTGTAGCATTCCAAAATAAAGCAAAAGAACTTGAAATCATAATTTGGCTGAATAAAAATCCAATAAAATCAGTAGATAACATATATCCAATAATAGCAGCAGTACTTAAGAAAAAGCCTATCATCATGATATATTTTTCATTTCTTTTGGAAATAAATCTACCTGTTAATAACATCAGGAAAAATTGAAGCAAGGGATTAAACCCTAATAGGAAACCAATTTGTGTATCACTACTTAAATGAAAAGACATTAAAATTGCTAGTATTGTTATAATAGGCCTAACGCCAAAATGACGAGTAAAAAGGGCAATATAAATAGATTTTGAAATATGGATACTTTGTTCTTCATTGTTTATTTCGCGAGTATTGGATATTTCAACCTCTTTGTTAAAGTAGTCTAGGATGTCATCTCGATTTTCTTTTATAAAAATAATTACTGAGAGATTAGTCAATGAAATAAGAAGTAAAAATGTAAAGATCTGTGAAATTCCATATATCTCAATAATGATCCCTCCCAATTGAGATCCAAGGAACCATCCAAAAACCGATATAGCATTATAAAATGTAACAAACTTAGGATTGTTTTTTGTCAATTCTTGATATAATGTAAAACTTAGTCTGTAGGAAGCACCACAGATACTATAAAAAATTAAAAGAATAGTAATTAATACTAAATCTTGAGTAAATAATAATGTGAAATATAATATACTTGCCCCTATGGAGCCTAATAAAATAAATATATATCTATTTTGCATTTTATCTGAATACTTACCAAAAAGTTGGGGTAAAAATATTGCACTAAATGGATATAATGTAGTAACGAATTGTATTATTGGTAAATCAAAACCTAAGTAATCTCGTAAATATCGAGGAAGATAGTAAATAAGTGCCATAGCTGCTGTACCGTAACTTAGAACGGAAATTAAAAGTAAGGTAACGGATCTTTTTGAAATAATCAAAATCCTAGCTCCTTAAATATTTGAAGATCGAAGATTTTTTATTAAATTATATAATTCGATTAATTTCTTAGAGACAATGCTCCATCTAAAATTTTTTTCTACTCTTTTATAACAGTTTTCTTTAACTTTATTGTAATAATTTGGATCCAATAGTACTAATGATTCAAGTATTTTATCAGGAATCTGATTAACTAATTGCAAGTTTTCAGTTTCATAAATAGCATCTTTATTTTTTACTTTCTCAGAAATTTC
>JBHLNL010000186.1:0-6291 GCA_048941605.1 Promethearchaeota archaeon
TTCAATGCTTCAAGCGTGATTTGGAACTTGGAAAGAATTACTTGGTTCTGTAATTATACTGGTACCCTTCAAGATAATGCAACATCTTGGTTAGCTTTTCCGCATTCATTATATTACTCCCCTGATGGTGTAACACCAATTATTAGTAACTTCTATATAAACTCTCAATACAATATTACAATTGAATTAACAGAACACTTTGCACCATTTTTAGATTTGTTAACTGCTGTATCAAGTGTTATAGTTTCTCCTTCTTCTACTCCTCGATGGACATATTTAGATTTAGCAACAGACGATTTAGTCGGAACAGGTCCTTTCGTATATGAATATTATATTTATGATGTCGAGGTAAGATATCATTCTTATTCAGATTACTGGCAAGGAGAAGCAGATATTGAAGTTTTAGTTTTTGCAATCGTTGAAGATGCTATAGTAAGAAATTATGGATTTTTAGCACATGACTTTGATTTTATTGATTCTATCCTCTCCTCTTTTTATGATCCAATTATAGCAGATCCTAGCTTAATCCTTTCAGGTCCATATGAACGCCTAATATATTTCTATTTAGAGTTCTTTTGTGGGGATGAAATTCACTTTGGCTTAAATATCACTTGGAGAAAAGCACTTCAATATGCTATTAACTACAGCTACATTATTGATGATCTTTATAACGGTGCCGTTTTAAGAGCACCTCCTGCAGTTCCTCGTATGATGCCTGCTTATAATGGATCAGTTCAAATTATCAATACTGATTTAACCAAAGCAAGACAATTAATCATGTCAATGTTTCCTGTCGAAACTTCTGGATTGGATGCAACTTACCCAGGTACTACTGAAGCAGGTTGGGTAACATTAGCTTCCACAGCTCCACTTAGAACAGTAGAATTAAATAGACACTATGGTCATGTAAGCAATATGTATATGAACCAAAATATGGATGAAATGTTCGCACTTATCGGAGTTGATACTTCCGAAACAATAAGAACATGGGGAGAATATCTCGATACTGGTGAGAATCATCCATGGGATATGGAAATTTCTTATATTGGATGGGGTGCTGATTATATTGATGCTTATAATATACTTGGTCCATTATTTAGCAATTCATCACAAGCTAATTTTGCTTGTGTAAATGATCCATATCTCCAATCATTATTTGAGCAGGTGCTTATTGAACCAAATACTACAAAAAGAGAGCAAACATATAAACATATTCAATCTTATCTATTTGAAATATCAACCCCTGATCATGAGTGGAAATACCCACATGCTCCTCTTTTCGCATCTTATGGCTATTATGCACATCACATTGATGTAACAGGATATCAATATGATCCTAGAAGTATAGTCTATTTTTATCCTTGTGATATACCAGTAGTAGTACCCCCACCTCCACCCCCACCAGGATCCTTTATTCTCACATCAGATGCAGGTACTCCTGATACAGATGGAAATTGCAATCTAACATGGACAGCTTCTTCTTACGCAGTAAACTATTCTGTGTATAGTTACAACCATATTATCACAGAAATTAATGGTTCATTGGATAACTTAGCTTATCAGACCGCATTAAGTCCATATCCAATTACGGGACTCACTGAAGGTGATCATTATTTCATTGTGGTAGCTCATAATAACGCTGGAGATACATTATCGAATTCTTATAAAATAATCGTAGAATTTGAAGAAGGACCACCCGAAATAATCCTTGGTTATAACATAATACTTATTTGTGTCCTAACTGGAGTAATTTCGTTAATAGGAATCTATTCATGGCATAAAAAAATCAAATAAAAATCCTTTTTTTTATATTTTTTTCACAAATATTTGATGAGAAATTTTTTTATTTTAAAAAGAAAAACTAAGCTTCATTATACCATTTATAAATTAAATTATACTTCTTAATGTATCTAAAAAGATAAAGAGAAATTATTAACAAAATTGTGTCTTCAATAATCCATATAAGTCGAGCCACTGTTAAATTACGGTCAAATTGTAAGGGACCAATAAAGAAAGGCCCAAAGTCTACAATAGAATATAATAATATATCAGGAGATTGCATTACTATTGGAAAAAATAGTTCAATATGGTGATGTGAAGGAACATCAAGTAAAATGTGTGTCAATCCTCCAATTAGAGCTGAATAAGACGCAACAATAAAATATCTTTTGTTATATCTCTTTTCCTTTAGCTTATCCCAGTCATCTAAACCAAAATATCTCAATGGTTGGTAAATCTTTCGATCTCTCTTAGCTATATTAGCAACAAATGGACCTATATAAGTCCTAAATAATATTGTTAAGAGAATAGTCAAAGGAATAGTGTATATTAACAACCCTAAAAGACTGTGAGTAATACTTCTGAATGAAAACGGTAAGAAATAGTCAATAAGAATGTCTAAATCTGGCACTAATGTACTGATACAGAGAGCTGTTCCATCAAACTTGTTTGGAAATTTGATTTTTAAGAATAAACCAGGTGATTGATGAGAAATTACTCCACTTGGCATCTGATAAAATAATTCTTTTTATTGTAATAGAATCTGAATAATATTTTTAACTTTTTGAAAAACCCCCATGATGGAATTCAATTTCGTAATTGATTTTCTTTTTTTTACAATAATTCCGAATTTCATCCTCAAGTATATCCCAATAACTCTGATCTTTTTGAATTTCTTTATACTTTGCTACCAAATTTGGATAAAATTGACTAATTATTTTCATTATTCTTGGAACATTATGAGGTCTGAAATTTAAATTTTCAAAGCTAAATTCGTAAGTATAATCTACTGCTTCTTCAATTATTGCCTTAAAATCAGTAATTTCTGGAAAAAAGGGTGAAACAAATATATATGTTTGAATTCCAGCTTCAGAAACTTTCTTTATAGCGTCTAATCGCTCTGAAGGTTTAGAAGCTGCGCGTTCAATTATTCTAGCAAAATCATCATTCAATGTGTTAATTGAAATACCAACACTGATATTTTCAAATTTCTTAAATAAATCAATGTCTCTTACAACCAGTTTTGATTTAGTAAGAATTGAGATTTCAGCATGGGTACTCACAAGATTTTCCAGTATTTTTCTGGTATTTTGATATTTTCGTTCTAGTGGTAAATAAGGATCTGTTACTGAGCTCAGTAAAATTTTCTTACCACTATACTTTTCAGGCTTAATCTTATCAAAATCGAATGTTTTTATATCTAAAAACTGCCCCCATTTATCTCCCTTATGATTTGTAAATCTAATCATAAATTCAGCATAACAATAAATACAACCATGTTGACATCCGATATAGGGATTGATTACATAATCAATAGAGGGAATATTACTTTTCGTGATTATACTTTTAGCTTCTCTAAATTCAATTTTCACTTTTTTGAATCTCCAAAAAATGGAATTAATTATGGTAATATAGTTATATTAAGCAACTTAAGAAATTGTTTCATAAATTCGGGTAATGCATCCCAAGATGGTGCTGTTACTAAATTATCCTGTGTATAAGCAATATCCGCAGGATATTCATCTTCTATTATTGCTCCTTGTAAGGAACACTCTAAAGCAACGGAGGGAAATGGATAAATTTTTTTATCCTTTAAATAATCAATTTTTTTAAAAGCGGCATCAGCATAAGCTAAAACTTGAGCTCCATGGCAAATCGCACCTATAGGTTTATTATTTTCCATAAAGTGAAAAACAAGTTTTTGGACCTCAGGAACCAAAGATAAGTATTCTGGAGCCCTTCCACCAGGAATAACAAGTCCATCATAATTCGCAACTTCTTTCTCAACATTTTCCCAATCAAAATTATCATTCAGTTTATAAGGATGTCCAAGTGATTCTGAATATGTAATAGGCTTTTTCTTTAAAGCTAACTCCCAATCTTCGATTGAAATGTAATGAATTGCTGTTTTAATGAATTCCCCTTTTCCTCTAGCAGGACAGATGATTTTAACTTCACAACCAAACATCGAAAGAATTGAATAAGGCACCATTAATTCATAATCATCAACATAATCTCCTGTTAAAATTAGAATTTTTTGAGTCATAATATCATTTCATATGTTAAATATAAAAAATTTGTTAATTTATTCGAGATCTATTCATATTATCTCAATTAATTCTTAGATTATTTCTAAGGTTTGTATTTTTTCTTCCCTTGATAATAGAAAAGCAAGACAAAAAGATTTGTTATCAAATGAAATAACCAAGGATATAATAAACCTAATGTAATTAAGGCAAATGAATAAATAATGGATGATAAAAATGTAGATAACATATGACTCCAATTTTGTGTTGTTGTATAATGAGCTAGTCCAAAAATAATTGAAATTAACAATATACTTAGAAATGAGTTCCACTTAAATAAATCTATTAGAATAGTAAGTAAAAAGCTTCTATAGATCAATTCTTCTATAAAGGCTACAAGTGAAAATAATATAATTAAAAATAAGATTTTTTTGTAATTTAAATCATGCGCAAAATAATGAAAAATTCTGTCTCCTCTTACTTCTTCAAAAACTTTTGAATTATTAGTAAAGTAAATTTTAATTCCAATTAATTTTAATATGATAAATGATAAAAAAACCAGAAAAAGTAAGAAATTATGTTGTTGTTTTATGCCAATTAAATTATAAAAGGATATGAAAAAGATGGGGGAATAAGCTTGATAAAGAAGCATTACATTTATGAAAAGAAAAAATGGGATTAAAAACAGCAAAACATATAAAATCTTTTCTTTTAATTCCATATAATATTTCTTATCTCTAACATATTCTATAAATACAAGTAAAAAATCAATTAAACAAATTAGAACTAAGAGCAAAACGTTATTGTAGGTAGAATAAAAAAACCAAAATAAAAATATTAATAAGACAAATGAATTGTAAAAGATAATTTTCTCAATTCGATTTTTTATATAATTATCATCATGTGTCATTAAACATTACTCAATTAATCATAAATAATTTGAAATTACATGAATTAATAATATCTATAATCTTAATAACGTATATTTTATAGTTTAAACGAATTTTATGGATCTTCCTTATCAAATAAATACAAAAAGGTTTATTTTCAGATTGTTAACTCACAATGATTTTAATATTTTTCCAGAAATTGCGTTAGATGATTCGATATCTGAGAACTTTAAGTGTATTTTTAAGATTGAAGATTTAGAAAATAGTAAAGCCATATTTCAAATGATTATTGAATCTATTTGAAACTCAGGATTTTATTTAGGATACCCTACAGGTATAATGTAAAAAGGCTTAATACTTTTAGGTAGTTTAAGTACCGCTCTTACTTGCTCATCCTCAAAAGCGCCAACGGGTACAGAGGCTAATCCTAATGCTACCGCTTCTAAATGAATATTTTGTGCACAATGTCCTATTTCTATAAAAACGTACCTAATGCCTCTATCTCCATATCTCCAAGTGGTTCTTGAGAATTCAGCACATATTATAATATTTAAATAGGCTTCAGCTATAAAATCTTGGTCTAATGAAGCTCTTGCTAACTTTTTGCTCAAATCTCCTTCAAAGATTAATTCTAATAGATGCTTTTCAATATTATAATGAAAAAGTCCTTTATCTTTGAGTGTAACATAGATTTCTAATGGATATGTTGCTCCTGCCGAAGGTACAGTTCTTTTTTCTCCTTTTTTTCCCTGTGTTGCCCATAAAAGTTGTGAAATTTTATCTATCTCGATAAGTGTATCTTTAAAATTTCTCACACTCTCGCGTTCATAAATGCATTCTTCAAGACTTTTTTGTCCTTTTAGTTTTGGTGTGGGAAGTATTATATTCATTTATACTACTCATTATTGGTAATTGTTATAAATTCTTTTTGAAGTGCTCATTTAATATTTATTTCTGTGTAAATAAGAATCTTTATTTTGTTTATTAATAATAAATTCTTATGGCTTCAAAACTAACATTGAAAGAAATGTTTCAAGAATGGAACCAGTTAAATACCAAAGCTCAGGAGTCAATGGGTCAATTTGATTTTGCAAATATCAAGAAAATTCGAGAGGGTCAGAAGAAAATTGAAGATAGTATTTATGAGATCTTAAAAGAAAACGCTCCAGAGGATATTAAAAAGATATTACCCGAAGATTGTGGAGAAATGGAAGTTGGTTATGATACTGAAGGAAATACTTTCTATTTTGTTATGATAGACCCTGAAAGTCCTGATGATGATGTTAAACTGAATGCTATTACAATCGATATAGAAAAGAAAATTTCTTTAATCGAGGATTTTGAAATAGAATAAGTTAAAATTATTTTCAAAAAAT
>JBHLNL010000187.1:0-6241 GCA_048941605.1 Promethearchaeota archaeon
GCTAATTTTGATTTTTCAATCAAATCTGATTCATCTCCTAGACATTCTGCTATTCCAACTAATCCAGAAGGATATTTTCCACTTGGATTTTCCAATAATGTTTTTTTCACATCAGCAAAATCTATGTTAACTAAACCACAATTATTAATTAGATTAACAACTTCACCTATATTTCTAATTAAAATTTCATCCATAATTTTAAACCCTGTTATCATAGGAATTTTTCCAACAATTCCTAGTAAGTTATCATTTGGAATTGGAATTAGAAAATCTGAATATTTCGCAAGATTTTTTAAACCAAGTTGAGCCCTTGCTGACCTTTGCTTACCTTCAGAAGTAAATGGAAGTGAACAAAAGGTAACAACAATTGCATTATTCTTCTTTCCTTCTTCAGCGATAATAGGGGCAGCTCCAGTACCTGTACCACCGCCTAAACCACAAGTTAAAAAGATAATATCTGCATTCAATGTTTGATTTAATCTTTCACGGTCTTCTTCTGCTGCTTGGGCACCGATTTTTGGATCATTTCCGGAGCCAAGTCCATTACACTGCTCTTTCCCAATTAAAATCTTATGTTTTGAACTTGAGTAATACAAATCATGTGCATCAGTATTAATATTTATAGTTTCTGCATGATTGATACCCATATCCTCTAATCGAGAAACAGTGTTATTTCCAGCTCCTCCTACTCCAACTACAAAGGTTTTAATTTTTAGAACTTTTAATAAGTCTGCTAGAAACTTATCATCATCACAATTAGGGTTTGAATTAGGATTTCGGTTATGTTGGGCAATTTCACTAAACCTTTCTCTTACAGAGGATCTTTTTTTAGCCAAATCAACTATATCAAAAATATCATCACTCATGAAATTTCATCAAGAAAAGTAGGGTTTTTATAATACGAGAACGATATCAGAATAATATATGAAAGTAATATGAAGATAATACGGCAGAAATATATACTTTCGATCGTTAAGATTTCTTTTCTATATTCATCAGCTACTAATTTTCCTTCTAAATCATTTTTTTCGTTTGAAAAAGAAGACAACTCATTGTAGAGAATAAATTTATAAGCCTAAATTTACATGATTATCATGCTTGGGGGTATAAAATATGGAAATTGATGATACTAAAAATAGCAGCGATAAAGCCGTCAGTGCTTCGGGTGACAGCGATTTAATTCAAGTAAGAGCAATAATTAGCTGTTCAAATTGTGGATATAAAAAGAAATTCAGAAATCAGTTTCCTCGAAAAAACCTTGAATTACTAACAGTTGCAGTTAAAGTTTTCGAATGGATGGTCTGTGATAAATGCGGAGATCTATTGAAATTAGATTTAGAGTTTCAAGTTTAGAATTAACATTTTAGCTTTTTTTAATTTAAATATCAAGATTTATTTGCCCATATGTGCCTCCTCCTCCAGGAGTATATTTGATCTCATCATTTCTAAGTGCTTTTATAATTAGAGCCACTTTTTTACTAATAAATTCAATCTTAGGAATAGGAACATCAATTAATATCTCAAATTCTGTTCCAAGTTCTTGAATTATATTATTATAATCATTTAGAACTGTTATACTTGTTGTACTTTTGATATTTTTCACAGCACGAATAATATCGATTAAAGGTACAGCATTAATATATGGAGGTCTATGGTCTGGATGTTTAGGTGCTATAGATGTAGAAATTTTTTCAATTCTTTCACTTACTCCCAATTTAACTTTAAAATTCTTATTTTTTTCCTCTTTACATGCTGGACAGTTCATTTTATTCTTAGAAACTTGCTCTAAATAATTTAATCTTGAAGATATGGGATCATTAGAGTAATAAATAACAAAATTATCAGTTATTGAATATTGGTTAAAGATTGCGTTCATTTTTTTTTTCGCATTTTTAAATAAAATCCTTCTCCTACATTTATTACAAAACATATTATAATATTTGCCAAGTTTGGGATGTAAACCAACATTAAGAATTACTTTTCTTTTATCTTTTCTCATTAAAGCTAATAATATTTCCTCAAAAGATGGGTTATCAATGTCAAATCTATTAAATTCACGTCCAAGTGAACGTGGGTCTTGTGAATGAGCATCACTATTACTTAAAAATGAAATATTTTTTAAAGAGTCCAACCGGTCGGCTAAATCTGTATTAGCAGAAAGTCCTAATTCAATAAAAGTTAGATTTTTAGTGGCTCCTTCATAACATTCAGCTAAAGATTTAAATTTTCCTTGACGAAAAATTGCTTTAAAGGGTGTAAATGCATGTGCCGGACCAATTATCGCCCCAGATTCTGTTATTATATCAACTAAGGCAGGAGGTGCCAAATTTATACGAGGTCTTCCACCCCATTCATCTAAAATATTTTTTGAGTGTGATTTTAATTTATCCTGAATTTCTTTTACTGAACTGAAATCAGGAAATAATACTAAATGATGTATGCTTTCTAAATCTTCAATCTCTGTTTGAAGGATGAAAAAAACATCTTTGTAAGAAAATGAGCCATCATTTTGCTTTTTCAAATTACTTTTCATGTAATTAAACCATTCTGGTTGTAAAATGTCACCAGTACCAAGAATATTTAAGCCCTTCTTCATACATGTTTCTAACATTGAATCTAAATTTAATGATTTCGATACTGCAATTGAATGAGGACTATGAATGTGAAGATCAGCGTTAAATGTATCCATCAGTTATAAAAAATCTTACTTCCATAAAAAGATTTTAATAATGTATAAATTATGTTAACTCAATTTAAAATGAGGATTTTATCTTTTATTTGATCAGTTAATAATACTCGATAATGATTAAATTTGTTTTTGTAAATAACTTTTTCTAATTTCCCCTCTACAAAAATAAGCTCTCCATCCTTAACATGCTCACAATAGCGACCTCTAAATGAAGATATTTCATTTATATCTCTAATATTAGTATCTTTTAAATCAATAGTACTTTCGAGAATTTTGAGAGGATTTATTTGGTATGAACAGGGAGTAAAAATTGAATCTTTCGAATCTATAACTTCTGCTTTAAGTTTAATTCTTCCTGAATTGTTATATTGATAGTCATAGAAATTCCCTTTCCAGTCTTTAGGACTTTTAATATATCTAATGAAAAAATCACGGTTCATAAATTTACCTTGATGTTGTTTTCTTTGTTCAATTTTCAGAAAATCTTTAAATGGAATATTGGAACCACCAGCTCTCCATTCATAATGAGCCTTATACTCTTTAATATTATACTTCCGAAAAGTTTTTGATTTTTTAAATATTTCGGCCAATTTCTCTTGGAATACCAAACTGGTTTCTGTACCATATATTACAATATCAATATCAGAATTTTTAATATCCAATCCAACCATTGTCGATCCAGTAATCCCTATTGATCTTTCAGAAAGATTCCCTTTATTAATAAATAACTTACACAAATCTATTGAGTATTTCTCATTATGAGATAATTTAATTTTTTCCAATAATGTTTTTAGGAAGTTTCTTGGAGTGTATATTTTTTTTATTTCTTCTTTTTTAACTCCTTGAACCTCTAAATCGAGTTCTTTAGAATAAAAAAGATATGAAGGATACATTTTTCTTAAAATGGCATACCTTTCGTTTAATTTGTAAACCTTCTTAAATTGAATACCATTTTTTTTACGGTCTCCATCTGAATGTGGAAAAAATCGTAAAAAGCATATATAATAATCAGTAGGATGAAGAAGACCCTTAACATCAAAGAATAAATTATTTTCTATTGTTTCGATATAATCTCCTTCAATTCCTTCAATTTTATTCATGAAATTCACAATATTAATAATTAATATTTTGAAGGAGTTTTTGTTTTAATTTTTGAGGGGGTTTTTGTTTTAATTTTTGAGGGGGTTTTCGTCTTAAGCTTTCTTATTTCTCTTTCAAATTCTCTTTTTTCATGTAAAAATCGTTGTTTATCTTTTTCTAACTTTTCTCTTTCACGTTTGATAAGATGTTTTTCGCTTTCTAAGTTTGCTTTTTGTTTCTCTAATTGTCTATATTCATTATTTAGTCTTTTAAACTTTTCTTCTAAATTAGGTATTTTCCGGTTTAAGGAGTGATACTTATTTTCTGCTGCGGGAATTTTTTTTTCTAATTCCCTTATTCTTGCTTCTTGTTGGCGTCTCTTTTTTTCCAAATCGTTCAAATCTCTTTCTGCTTTATCCCTAGACTTATTTAGATCTACTCTTTTCTTATCAATTTCGCGAGATTTTAGATCCAAATCTTGTTTTTTATAACGAGTTTTTTCTCTTTCTTCTTTAAGCTTTTTTTTCTCATCAGAAATTCGATTTTTTTCATCACTTATTTCTCTCCTTAAATTATTAATTTCTCTATTTAGATTGTCCCGGTCATTTGATAATTTTTTAATTTCATTTCTTAAATCCATTAATTTATTTTCTAAATCATTAACTGTCCTCTCTAAAGCCCTCTCTCTGTTTTCCATTCCTGGAATTTTTGTTTTAATTTCATTTATTCGCTTTTCTGTTCTTTCTTTTTCCCACTGTAAATTTTTTTTCTGATTTGCAATATCCTCTCTCAATTTATCTAAATTTTCTTCAAATTTTTCTAACTCAGCATTTTTTTGATCTAATTCTTCATTCTTTCTTCTAATAATATCTCTAAATTGTCGTTTTTTGTTGAGTAAGTCATTTTTTTGTTGGTCTATTTGGTTTTTAGTTCTTTCTAACTCATCCCGTAATTTATCTCTTTGATCAACGAGAGTTTTAATTTTTAATTCTTTATCTTTTCTTTTTCTTTCGAGATCTGCTACAGTTTCTTTGTAATCTTCAATTTGATTAAGAATTTTTTCCCATTCACTTTTTTCTTTATCTAGTTTAATTCTTTCCTTTTTTAATTTTTTAATTAATTTTTTATCTGCTATTGTGTCTAGTTCTTCATCTGGTGTTTTTTCTCGGATTTGAAACTTTGGAATTGGTTTGTCATTCATAATGTCTCAATTTTTTAGATCTTCAATTAATAAATTCATATGAATATTGACTCTAAAGTGTTTGCATATGAGAATTGAATTAATTAAAATTTTATTTTCATTAATTCTATTTATAAAGCCTAATTCCTATTATTTTCATATAATCATAGCAAAAATAAAATTATTATCAGTACAAAAATAAAATTATAGGGGTCTATTTTATGGGCTTTGATGAGGAATTTGATGAGGAATTTGATGAAGAGTTTGATGAACAGGAATTTGATGAAGATTTAGAGGATTTAGATGAAGAATTTAAAGATGAAATGGTTGAAAGTATAAAAGAACCTTTTGAAAAGATTCCTGAGGACGCAGTTGAATCAAAGACACCGACTACTAAGACAGTTTCAGGAGGAAAAAAGATTGCGGTATATTTTATGTCTACTATTGGTCCAGGTGAGAAAAAACAAAAGTTAACTGTTAATGATGGGAATCTTGTTGGTGATATAAAGGAAACTGTAGCAAATCTATTTGGTTTAGATCCTGCTGATTTTCACTTATCATCTGGGGGAGTAACAATGGATGAGACCAACCGATTAAATGATTATAATGTCTCTGACGGAGAAGATATACTATTAATTCCAGCTAGCATTGCTGGTTAAGTATTTTAAATTTAATTGAATATTTTTAATTTAAGATTTATTTTTTTTTAATTTCTTACTTTTGTTGAAGGAATTAGAGCTATTTCATCATCATCATCAATATCATAATTATTTATTAGGGAATTTTCATCAAGTAATATACCTCCAGACGACAATAGAAACTCATCTAATTCATAATCAAATATAATTGCTACTCTTTCTTTAATCATAATTATTAATTCACTTGTATTTATGATAAGTATCTTCGTTTTCTCACCTGGTTCGACCAAAGATCTTACATAAACACGAATCTGGTCTTCTATTTCGATAGTATTGATAGGAGGTGTATAAGTTAACTTTTCTTCAGTTTCATTCCTACTTCTCAACATACTTTCAATTAATTGTTTTCTTTCATTTGGGCTAAAATAACACATTTCTCTCATAAACAATATCTTGTCCATTTTTGGTAATTCTAAAAGATTTATCTTTACTAGTTCTTCTTTACTAAAGAGAGAAAAGATATATTTATCAAGTATAGGTATATCTTTATAAGAGTCATCAGATTCAACATAATCTTCTATTGAAGGCATTGCATCAATATAATCCTCAACAAGCTCGATAAAATAAGAAACCCTGACCTTTTCCTCAGGGTTA
>JBHLNL010000188.1:0-6231 GCA_048941605.1 Promethearchaeota archaeon
TATTGTCAAAGCCTTTATGAAAATTTATTACAAATTGACTGGAAAACAACTTTCCAAAAAGATTAGCACTAAAGCAGTAACTATTTTCGATCAGGGCGGTATACCATTAACATCCTCTTCCAAGGAAGATATTCTACAGGGAGGACTATTTGCAGCAATTAATAGTTTTGTGAAGCATTCTTTTCATTCAGATTTAGATCAACTAAAATTTGGAGATAATATGATAATTTTTAAACGATCTAAAAATTTGCTGGGTTCAATTGTAATTAATAATAGAGATAACATAAATCTCAAATATGCTGAAGAGGGTTTAGATGAATTATTATGTCATTTAGAACATATGTGCCCTGAACTTGAAAAGAATGAAACAGATTCGGGTAAGATTGAATTCTTGGTTAAGCAATATTCTTCAAATCTTTTGTAAATTAAAAGTTATTTTTTGATTTTTTTCTAATATCTCTTTAAAGGAAAATTTATCCGACTTAATTATCAATAATATCAATGGATATTCAAGTTCATCAAGTTAATGCTCTAGTACCCCTAAGAAGTTTAGAAATTCTAAAATTAAAATAGTAAAAATAATAATATTATAAAGAATTTCAACAAAATAATTTATAATAAATATTTGGACATTTACTTATAAATTAGACTCATAAAGATGTTTAAAGATTGATTTTGATTCTGTTTACAATTCTATTATGGATAATAATACTTGATAATTTACTTCTTGGTATTTTTTTACTAATTAAAGCATATCAAGTTAAGTTTAAAAATCTATATTCACTTGGTATTGCTTTTGTTCTATTTTTTGTTGGTTTATTTGGAAATTTCATATTCGGGTTTGGTTATTTTTTTCAAGAAATATTTACTAGTGTAGCTTATTTTCTAATTGCTATTTTTACATTTTTAACCTTTCATACAAAAAAAGAAGGATCTCAAGCTAAACAAATCATTTTTTTAGTATTAATTTTAATAATTGTACGAAATATTCTTGGTTTAATATATAAAATTGATATCAATCCACCTGTAAGATATCTTGAAAGAATTGTATTGACCTGTTACATGTATATAATTTTCTTTTGGTTAGGATGGTCTTCACTTTCTACATTTAAAAGATTAAGCAAACGTGAAATTGCTCCATGGATAAAATTAAGATATAAATTAATTTCTATTGTTTCCTTTTTATGGCCATTTCACGTGATAATGGCACCCTTCGTGCCTTGGGATACTGAATTTGGCGATCCCTCTAATTTGATAAGTATGATCCAATTTATTATAACTGTAACATTTAGCTTAATTTTTATAATTGGAATGACTATTGCTTGGATTATTCCTGAAAAGTTAAAAAATTATTTAAATCGCAGAAAAGGATATCAACTTTTAGATGACAGAGACTTAACAGAAGATGAATTGATGAAATTGATAAAAGATGAGTTGAGTGTGCCTAATAATCATGGAAATGATTAAATATCTAAGCCTTTTCTTATCCGAGGAAATAAATTTATCTCCTTCTGCTTCTGGGGGGTTAATAAGATTGGCAATTAAAGATGAGGTTGGGCCATTTAAACCATTAAAACAACTAGATTTTAGAGATTATAGGAATAGCTGTGAAAATGCTTTAAAAGAAAGATTGCAGAAACTTAATGTTGATAATATCGACCAAATTATTGAACGTATTTTAAATGAATTAATTCAAATCCAGTCCTTAATTACAATGGAAAAAGTATAATTGTATTTATACAAATAAAAAAATATTTAAAAGTCCACTAATAGAAATTTACTGAATCGTCTTTAATTTTGACGATAACGATTCACTTCTTCATGTATTTTATTTCGAAGTTCATTACTCTTCTCTTCTAAGTCAAGCAAAGTATTTAGCCAACCAGTATAAATAATAGATTTTGGTTCTTGATTTATAAGAAATTGAATCATTTTTTTTAAATAACTATATTCATACATCATACTCACTCAATTTTTTAATTTAGATTTAAATATTTCAAATTACTGGAAGTGTAAAGTAAAATATAGATCCCTGATTTCGACCTTCCGATTCAACCCATATCTCTCCTCCATGCAACTCTACAATCTTTTTTGCTATATATAAACCCAATCCCGACCCTTCGATTAATACATCAAATTCTTGGTTCATTCTATTAATTTTTCCAAATTTCTGAAATACTCTTGATTTTTCGTCATCAGTAAAACCAATTCCTTCATCTTCTATAGAAAAAGTAACAGTTTTAACAGTAATCTTGGATTGTATTTCTATAATCCCTCCTGACGGAGAATAATTTATAGCATTGCTTAATAAGATGGAAATAACTTCATATATCTGATCTTTATCAAATTTTGTAATAATAGGATGTTTCAAGCCAAAATTAATAGTTAAATTCTTCATTTTAGCTAGAGTTTGTGTGTCATTCACGCATAACTCTATAACCGATGATAAATCTTCTTCAGTGATATGCAATTCAATATCGCTAGTTTCTAATTTAGAGCCTTCGATAAGTTTATTTATTATATTTTTGAGTCTATCACTGTCATTTTGAATCCTTTCTAGCATTGAAATAACTTCCGGTTTTAAATTTTTATGATGGAGCATTAATGCTAATTCTGCATTACCTCTGATTGAAACTAAAGGTGTTTTTAACTCATGAGAAGCTCTTCTAAGAAATTCAGTTTTTAAATTGTTTAATTGTTTTAATTCGTCATTCTTTTTTTTTAATTTTTGTTCAGACTTGATTAATTTTTGTTCTGCGAGCTTATGTTCTGTAATGTCTCTCCCAACAGTTATAATTTTTTTATTACCAGCACTATCTACGAAATTTTTAGCTGAGATTTCTAACCACTTAAAATTGCCATTTTTATGCTTAAATCGTGCTTGAAATGAACCTTTTCCTTTTCTTAAAATTTTACTTAATAAAATAGCTGATCGTTTTCGATCTTCTGGATGTACAAGTGCTATTGGACTCTTGTATAATAACTCTTCTTTAGAAAATCCAAGAACCTGTTTATGAATCTTTTCATTTAGTTGCTCGTACTCAAATTTATTATTTAAGACTTTGATAAGATCATTTGCATTATCAAGGATTAATTGATAATTTTCTTCATTTTTTTTTTGAATTGAAATATCTCGAAAAACAGCGATAAGTTTTAGGGTTTTTTTTTCTTTTATAACGATACCATTCACAGAAAGATATGCGTAGTGGCCATCATTATGCAATACTCTATATTCAGTTAACATTGGACCCCCATATTTTATTAATCTTTTCATCTGATCCACGAAACGTGATCGATCTTCCGGATGAATGAACTTAATACAATTTTTTCGTAGAATTTCATTTGGTTTATAACCAAGAATCGCGAATATTTGAGAGCTTATATATACAAGGTTTCCATTCAAATCTGATTCTAAAGTAATATGTTGGTCATCATTAATTACTACCTGAAGTACATCATCTAACTTCATAAATTTATTACTTCGAGATGAATTTGACACTCTTATTCCTCAACCAAATATTTATTTAAGCTCTTTATTATATTTTTATTTCTTAAAAATTACATTTAATCTTTAACTATCAAAATTTCTAAATTCTGATTTTAGTACATTAATTAATTGTGCTTCCTTGTTTTTATCAAGTTGATTTACTCTTAATCCTTCATAGCAGTATAAATCAATGAATTCAGGATTCCAAATAGCTAATGTTAATATTATGCAATTTTTGAATTCTAATTCTGTTAAATTTTTTGATTTTTTATTTATTAAATTAGATAAATGTATCATAAAATTGATTATTCCTTTTTTCTCTTGAGATAATTTCAAAATTTCATCATAGCAATCCATATAAAATCCACATTTGATATTTGAATAACATAATTTTTTTAGGGTTTCAAAACTTCGGTTCTTATTATTCAATTAAGCTATGTATTGTGCAAAAAGTCATTTAATTTGTGTTTTCTTGAGCAGAAGTATTCTCCCAATCTTGTTTTTTGTGCAAAAACCCTTTAATTAATTTAGAAGAAAAAATGCATAAATTAAAAGATTAGTATATTTTCTCCTTGTTCATATCAACATAACGAAATATTGTACATTTTTTAAATTTTTGCATAAAAAAATGGATAATATCTTATTTGCAATACATATCTAATAAGTGATAAAAAATTTATTTGGAAATTATTAAAGGGGCAAAATATCGGTGAAATGGTGTTTATTAATCAAAACTCAGTTTAAATTAAATATATAATTCAAATTAATGGAAGTGTAAAATAAAATGTAGAACCTTTGTTCCGACCTTCGGATTCAACCCATATCTCGCCTCCATGCAATTCTATGATCTTTTTTGAGATATATAAACCTAAGCCAGAACCTTCGAATAACCCATTAAATCCTTGACTAGTTCTTTTAATTTTTCCAAATTTTTGAAATAGTTTTCCTTTTTCAACTTTAGTAAATCCAATCCCTTCATCTTTTATAGAAGTAATGATTGTATTTTTTTTAACTTCAGATTTTACTTCTATATTCCCACCGGGAGGAGAATAATTTATAGCATTCGTTATTAGATTCGAAATAACTTCATGTAGCTGATCTTTATTAAATTTATTAAAAAGCGGTTGTTTCATTTCAAAATTAATCGTTACATTTCTTATTTTTATTAGAGTTTTTAGTTCTTTTATGCATGATTTAATAAGAGAGGATAAATCTTCTTTTGTAGTATACAATTCAATTTTTGTGGATTCTAATTTAGAACTTTCAATAAGTTTATGTATTATATCGTTGAGTCTTTCACAATTTCTCTGAATTGCTTCTAAGATTTTAATTACATCTGGCTTTAAATTTTCATAATGTAATTTAATTGCTAAATCTGCATTCCCCTTTATTGCTACTAATGGTGTTTTTAACTCATGAGAAGCCCTTCTAAGAAATTCAGTTTTCAATTCATTTAATTGTTCTAATTCCTTATTTTGCTCTTCTAATTTTAGTTCTGTTTCTTTAAGAAATGTAATATCTTGACTTATGGTTTGTATCAATTTTTTATTTTGCAATTCAATTCCAGACGCTTGCATCGCAGTCCAAATGAGAGACCTATCTTTTTTATAAAGTTGAATTTCTTGAGGTCCTACACGTTCTCCTTTAATCAATTTTTTAAAACTGTTTAATATTAACGGCATGAATTCTTGAGGAATTGAGTCTATTTCCTTAAAATCCTTACCAATGAGTTCATCCTTCTTATATCCGAATATTTTCTCTTGGTGGGAATTACAATCAAGGATCTTACCGGTTACATCCATTATACCGATAGCATAAGGAGAATTTTCGAATAAAATTCTATATTTTTCCTCAGATTCTTTTAACTTTTGTTCACTAGTTTTACGAGCAGAGATATCCCTTGCAATAGTAATAATTTTCTTATTACCCGCACTATCTTCAAAATTTTTGGCTGAGATTTCTACCCATTTATAGCTACCATTTTTATGTTTAAATCGTGTTTGGTATGACCCCGTTCCTTTTCTTAAAATTTTACTCAATAAAATAGCCGATTGTTTTCGATCATTAGGGTGTACAAAATTAATGGGGCTTTTCTTTAATAATTCTTCTTTAGAAAAACCCAGAATTTGTTTATGAATATTTTCATTTAAATCTTCATATTCAAATTTATTATTTAGAACCTTTATGAGATCATTTGCATTTTCATAGATTAATCGATACTTTTCTTCAGATTCCTTTAATTTTTGTTCAATTTCTTTTTCTCTTGTAATATCTCGAGATACCAATAATATTCTTTGATTACCATCCGAATCAAATGTTACCCTTCCATTTACATCCAACCATTTATATAAATTACTTTTTGTGCGCATTCTATATTGTCCTCGCCCTTGACCTTCCTTTAAAGCTTTCCTTAAAGTCTGCTTAGCACGTTTAATATCATCAGGATGCAAAAATTCCAAAGGAGATTTACCTATGATCTCTTCTTTTGAAAATCCTGAAATTCTTTCCTGTGTTTCATTTATGAATAATAACTCAAATTTATCATTAAAGACTGAAATCATATCATTGATATTATCTGTAATGAATTGATATTTTGTTTCAGTTTCTTTTTGGAGGGATATATCTCTTAATATTGCTATTAATTTATCTTTTCCATTATCTTTTACAATAGTTCCTTTTGCAGAAAGATGAACATAATGCCCATCTTTATGTAACGCTCTATATTCAGCTGATATTGAGCCTCC
>JBHLNL010000030.1:0-24678 GCA_048941605.1 Promethearchaeota archaeon
GTTTTAATAAAATTTAAACATTATCTAAGATATTTTAATAAGGATAAGATATTATATATTTAAACCAAGGACCTATAGCCTAGCCTGGATGGGATTAGCCCATATAGGACTACCCTAGAAAGGGCGTTGGACTTCTATCTATATTCTACTAGAGTTTTGGAAGAGATCCAAAAGTCGCAGGTTCGAATCCTGCTAGGTCCGCTAATATATCACAGATTTTATTTTTGAATCAATTACAACCAATTCAGACTTTGGGGAATAATGTTTTACTATTTTTAAATTAGAAACAGACTCAATTTCCCAATTTAAATTGGCTAATTGAATTTCAAGAGTCTCTAAAGTCTTTTTTATAGGATTTGGTTTTTCTGAGAATTGATAAAAATGTAAATTTCCACCAGATTCTTTTATTAAGAAGCAGGCTACATCAATGAAATTAATTGAGTTTTCCGGCAAATTCATAATTATTCTATCTGCTTTATGGAATAAAATTTTGCCTAATTGGTTATTAGGTTCAAGGAGATCTCTAACATCAATATTCTCTACTGTAATTTCTCCCTTAAGTTTGTTTATTTTAACATTCTCTTTCAAATATCTAACGGCATTAGGATTTACGTCAAATGCATATATTCTTGCATCCCATTTTTTCGCGATTTGTATTGAGAAAGTTCCCACTCCTGCAAACATATCAATAATTAATTCTTTTTCCTTTATAATGCTTGAAGCAATCCTTTGTCGTTCAAAAACTAATCTTGGAGAAAAATAGGTATTCTTAATATCTAATTTAAATATACAATCATTTTCTTTATGAATTGTCTCAGATTTATCCTCACCGTACAAAAGCTCTAATTCTCTCAAGCGGTATTTTCCTTTGATATGACTTTTTTTCTGATAAACCGTCTCAACATTTTTGTTTACATCTGATATCGCCTCTGCAATCATTTTCTTGTAATTATTGAATTCTTCATCACTATAATGGATGAATTTATCAAATTCAACTACCGCAATATGACCTATTATATCATATGATTTAGGAATTAGATCCGAATATTTATCCGGAATTTTATCTTCTAATGCTTCTTGAAGTGTCCTATGTTTATAATCTTTGTTTGGAATTCCTTCTCTAGTAATCACTTCAAACTTAATTTGTTTTTCTAATGTTTCAGTTATGCTATTAATGAGAACTTGATTAGAAAATATTGGAAATAGTAGATATTCATTTTCATGCAAAATTTTGAATTTTTGGTTAATAAATTGGGTGTTTTTAAAATTATTTTTAATATAATTGATAAAAACTTGAGCATATTCCTTTTTCATTCGTATATATAGAATTTCTGGCGCGTTATTGTTCTCCATTTAACTCATTTATTTCAAATATTATTGATATTTTTTTTCCTGGAGTTTTCAATTTTTCAATTAAATCACGATTTAAATCTAATGACGATTTGGAGCATTTAATTAATACAGTTCTATCACATAGATAATTACTTGTGCGAAATACAATATCATTTTTGTTTAATAATTTTAGTTCTTTATTTCCATACCCATAAAAAGAGTCTTGGAGATTTTCTGTTTTTAATGTAACTTTTATTTTTCTTTGATTTTGAATATTCTTTTTCAATTCAGGGTCTAAATCAAAACAAGCTTTAGAGGAGTAGATCCCTATTATGCAATTACCTTTCTTTGTTAAATTTTTCTCCTTTGTAATTTCAATAGTTGTTTTATGAGTACCTCTAATATTTTCATGGCCATATGCACGAATTTCATCTAAAACTGTTATTTTTCATCACTCTTGAAATAATTTAAGATTCCCGTTAGCTCTTTAAATGATTTAATCTCTATTAGAAATTTAGAATTTAATCTTTCAATTAATTCAGTAATGGTTTGTTTTTTAGAAAAATTGACTAATTCATCAAATTGATTAACAAATGTTTCAGGAATTAATATTCCACATTTAGAATAATTTTTTGCTTGGAGATTAAAGAATAATTCTACTTTGTCTACAAAACTTTGATTAATTATATCATTTTCTTCAGATAGATCTATTGATTCATGTTGACCCATAGGAAAGGAAGAGCTTAGTTCTATTGGTATTATTCCATAAAAATCAGAAAAAAATACGATATGAATCTTTTTCCTAGGAATTATTGAATTAGTTTCTAATTCTTCCAACCATTTCTTAATACTTGGTGATCTATCACCTTTAGCATCTAATTCAGGTAAAATGATTAAATATTTTACATCTTCCGGGACTCTATATCTATCTTTTAGTCTAAATATATAACGATATATTAATGGTCGTTCAATACTTTCTGGTGAAGAATATAATCTACCATGTATTTTATACAACTTTTCATGGCCCTCAAATAATGGTAAATATGATTTAACCAATCTCGAAGCTTTAACTAATGTAGGATGATTTCGAATCCGCTGTTCAACAAGTTCCCATAAATTACCTTCCTTAACCGCTTGACGTATTGTTCTTAATTCAGAAAAAGAAATATGTAAGTTATGTTTAGCTAACAATTCAGTTCTAAGTTCTTCATCAAAATTTAAAACTTCTTTAGGGTTAAATTCACAGCAAATAGGACAGTGACATGGAAATTCGGTTAATTCATCTAATTTTCTTGTTCCTGTAGACAATGTAAAATATCTGTTTTCTTTAGCAAATAATACATATGCTGCTGAATCCATTAGATCACATCCACATGCCACAGCTAAGGAAAAGAATTGCGGTAATCCTAAGCCAAACATATGAATAGGTTTATTCCACACAAGATTTTCTTTTACATTTAAAAGAATTCGAATTACTAAATCAAATCTATAATCTAAAAGAGACTTAACTAAACCTCCTATTGCATAAACATCAAAATTTAGTTTACTCATCTCAATTGTGCTTTTTCTTAATAAATCATCGTACTTTGCACCATGGATTGGTCCAAACCAGTGGCAAGTATTCTTTTTCCTTCGATTAATGTTATTTTTAGCCCTATCAAGAGTTATATTAACCTTTTTCTTAGCTGTATCATAGTCATCATCAGGTTGGACTGGTTCATCTAAAATTACAGCAAAATCAGTACCAATATTCTCTTGAAATTTTTCAATATCTTCAGCCTCAATTTCTAAATTGTTTTTATTATACATAAATTTTTGAAAAGCGCCACTATCTGTTGCGATTATTCCATCAAAATTTAGATGTGATGGCAATGTTTTTTCTAATACTTCATCTCGTAATTTTAAATTCTGATAGATAATATAAGCATTTGTAAAAACGCTTTGAGTTCCAATCTTCTTTAAATCTGAAGTTGAAATTATATTTTTATAAGGATGGACTACAGGAAATAGATTGGGAGTAATCATTTGCTTGTTATTTACAGTTAATTTACCAATTCTTCCTAAAGCATCAAAATCAGAAATTTCCCATTTCATTTTTACTCCCCTCTTTAAACCCAGTTATCAATCAAAAAATTCTTCCAGACGGTTTTCTTGAAATAATTTTTCTAACCAATCTATTTTTCCAATATAATAATTTTTTCCATTTATTTTTTCAATTATGATATCTACAATAATTTTAGCTACTACTTTAATACTAAGGTTAGTAGTGTTAATTTCAAAAAGTGGTATATTTGTTTTTTTCTGAATAAATTGATGTACACAGTTGCCTAAAATCTCTGCTTGAATATTTTCAACAATCTTTTTTTTAGTATAATCTTTTTTTTCTAATCTCTTATATAATTCATCCGGATCACATCTTAAAATAAATATATAATCAATAAATTTTTCAGGAATGATATCTGAGAAATGACTTTCAATTATCAGAAATTGTGGGTTATCTTGTTTAATCTCTTCAATCTTTTTTATGACATGGGGTAAGAATATTTCAAAATCCACGATATATGTCTCTCGTTCTTCATCATATTCGAAAGAAAATTCTTCTGAAATTGCTAGGTTATTTAAAGATATTATTTTAGAGTCAATTAAATTAGTCATTTCTTTTGCAACTGAAGTTTTTCCACAGCCAGGTGTTCCGGAGATTATTATATTTTTCATTACTAAATTTATTATAGAGAATGATTATTAAAAAAGTGAATCACCATAATTGAAATTAATCTAAGTCAAAATAATGATTCTAGATTATCTAATTAGTAGTAATTAGGATAGATATTGTAAATTCATAAAGAATTCCAACTACATTATGATTAAAAATAAGATATTCTACCAAAAAGTAATTGTAATTACAACTACAATTCTGGTGAAAAACCAAGGATTTATATAAATGTATTTGTAATATTTAATTATGGTAAGTGTAATAAAAAGAAAAATTAAAGGAAAAGAGTATTATTCACTTCAATACTCATATAGGGAAGATGGTAAAGTCAAGAATCTATATAAAGAAATTGGAAAAGATATGCCTAAGAATTTAAATGTAATTAAAGAAGAATTCATAAAAGAAATCGTAGATAAAAGATGGGTTCATTCAATAGAACGAATTAGAGGAAACTATATAAAAAAGGTTAACGCATTGTCAGATTTACTTAAAGCAGAACATTTAAGAGATTTTGGAATTAGATTTACATATCATTCAAATAAAATTGAAGGATCTACTTTAACCTTAAGAGAAGTTGCTTTAGCAGTAAATGAGCTGGATGTCCCAATCAATAAACCCACATATGATATCGTAGAGGCAAATTTACACATGAAAATCTATGAAAATATCATAAATTCTAATACTCTCACATATTTATCAATGGAAATGGTAAAAAATTGGCATAAGACTTTGTTTAGTTTACATCCATTTGGAAATAATTTTGCTGGGTTGATAAGAAAAGGAAGAATATATATTTCTGGAAGTAATTATGTTCCTCCTCCTGGAGGGATTGTATGTGAACAATTATTAGATGAGTTATTTAAATGGTATCTCAAAAATATTGGTTCTTTACATCCAGTTTTATTAGCATGTTTAATGCATTTTTATTTTGTGTCAATTCATCCATTTGATGATGGAAATGGAAGAATGTGTAGGTTAATAATGAACTATATCTTATTTAAAAATAATTATCCTATGTTTAACCTTCCATATCGTATCCGAAAGTCTTATTACAATGCTCTCGAAAAGAGCAATCTAAAAGATGATGATATGATTTTTGTAGGTTGGTTTTTTAAGAATTATTTAAAATATTTGGAGGGTTTGATTCTATAATTTTATGTCTTTGTATAATAAGAAAAAATATGTTATCAAACAAGCCATTTCTTAAATAATGATTTCTTTAGTGTTACTTTAGTGAAAGGTAAAAAAATATGGCGAGTATGTCTATCGCATGTCTATCAGAATAGTGGGAAAGGGGGGCTTCGAACCCCCGACCTCACGGTTATCAGCCGTGCGCTATACCAGGCTAAGCCACTCTCCCTTACCGGGAATTTTATTATTATAAGAAACTATATTTCAAAAAACGTAGGTAATGAATAAATGTAATATATAGTATTTAAAAAATTTTTTGACCTAAAATATAATACATTAAAGCGTGCATTTTATAATTAATTAATATAGGAAGAAAAATGCCTAAAATTTTAAATTATTCGATAGTCGGTCTCGAGGATTATACAATAAGTTTTGATAATTATTGTTCTTTATGTGATATTCAAAAATATTGTAAATGGGGTAAAGATGACCCTTTTTCTATTAAAATCAGTTGTGGTGATTTAAATAGAGCAAAAGAAAAAGTAAAATTTGACCAACTACAAAAATTACAGAAAATTGAAGATGTTTCAGTTCCATATGAAGAACTTGTTAAAAAAGTGAAAATAAATTTGCAGAACATTATTTCCCAAATTTGGCAAGGGAAAATTAAAGCTCAAAAAGATGAAATCAGATGTTTAGACTCTCGTAAAAGAGATCCAATGCTAGTAGCTCAACAAGGGCAAGATTGGTGGCAAGATTTTAATACAACCATGAAGTTAGTTAATCAGGAGTGTGAAAAAATTACTTAATTCAAATTAGAGGATTTTGTAGAGTTTAAATACGCAATATTTAATATAAATATGTCATGGTATTGTATGGTCAAATCACTAAGAACCTTCTCTCTATAGATGATGTGTTTAATGATTTATTAATAGGTTTGGAAAATTGGTGTATAGCATTTAATAATTTCTTTTTAATTTTATGTAAATATATGAAATATATTTTTGTTTTTATCCTATTAACTATTGGTATATTGACTTTACTAAGATTAAGAGGGGTTTATCGCCAATCTAGACTAGTGAACCATGATAAACAAGAAGACCCTTTTATTAAACCAAGATTAATATTAGGTTGTTCTTTTATTGTTTTAGCTTTTGGAATTCTTTTCAATTATATAACCTACTTTTTAATATGGATATTAGATCCTTTACCTGATAGACTAATCTTTAGTTTTATTGCGTTTAGTGGGTTAGATCCGTATTATTTGAATAGACTTTCAGATCTTAATAGTTGTCAGTTTCCTCATGAAAAAACTATATATTATTGTTTCTCTTACGCTTCTTTATTTGCTTTGTTACAGGTAGTTATTAGTCTATGGTATCTCATAAATAATAATCGTTTGATTAATAATCCAAGAAAAACTTTCATGTGGTTATTTTCTGGTGTTGCTGAAGGTATTTTATTTGGCTTTAACACAAGTCTTCCTTTTTTTCTATAATAATTTAATTTATGAAAAAATTATTTGGATTTACAAAATATACTCGAATTCTTAGCGAAACATTTAAATAATATATTTATATTTATATTATTTGCATCAAAGAATATATTAGAGTTTCAGTCACATATAGTTTAGTTAATTCCTAAACAATATTTTATTCGGTACACGGGTTAAAATTTGCTTGGAATAATTCAATAATAAGATAATTGGAATATTTATAATCTTAAAAATAAATTTGGGTTGGTATTATGGAAGTTGAATTAGATTTAAGTAACTTATCAAATTCATGCCCTGAATGTGGAGGGAAAGTTATCCTACTCCATGAGAAGGGTGAAACTGTCTGCGGACAATGTGGTTTAGTTATAAATGAACGAATTGTTGATATCTCTCATAGTGGAAAAAGAGCTTTTACTAAACAGGAAAAAGAAAGTAGAGAAAGAACAGGGTCTCCAATATCAATATTATTACCAGATATGGGGTTAAGTACAATTATAGATAAAGCAAATATTAAAAGTCCTGATTTAAAAAGAGCTGCTAAATGGAATTCCCGAATGACATGGGATAAAAGAAATATGTTAATTGCTACAACTGAATTAAAGAGGATAGGAAGTAATCTTAACTTACCAAATCATGTAAAAAAGGCAGCGATAAGATTATATATTGAAGCATTCAAGAAGAAATTACTTCGTGGCAGATCTATTAATGGGATGGTGGCAGCTTGTTTATATTTTGCTTGTAGAGAAAGAAAAATCCCAAGAACTCTGCAAGAAATCTTGGATCAAACTTCAATAAGTGCAAAAAATGTTAGAAGATGTTATAGAACACTTATTAGGGAATTAAACTTAAAAGCGCCATCGACAGATCCTATTTCTCTTATCCCTAGATTTATAGCAGAATTAGAACTAGATGCGGATGCAGAAAATGCAACAATTAAAATCTTACAAAGGTTTACTTCTAAATACTCTACAAGTGGTAAAGATCCAAAAGGTTTATGTGCAGGAGCGTTATATTTAGTATGCAAAAAAAAAGATAAAAAAGTATCTCAGAAAGATATCGCAAATCTCGTAGGAGTAACTGAGGTAACACTTCGTTCAAGATATAAAGAACTTGTGAAAATGCTTAATATTATGGTATAAATAACTAATTTTTTTTAATCTTCTTTTTTTAGCATAAGTTTTATAAAGTCTGGTAATGTTAATAGATAACTCTGGGCATTAGGTAATTGATCTTTGATTTTTATAAACAATTGAGCATAATTTTCCGCTTTTTCCTTTTGCTTAAGGACATCATTTCGAGATTGTTCTCTTATAGGTTCGACAGGAATTCCTCTCACAACAGCTCGAGCGGGAATAGTTAAGCCCGGAGGTACTTGACTATTATTTAAGATAATAACCCCTTCACCGATAGATGCCTCTTCATAAATTAATGTTCCTTCTTTTATTTGTATATAATCTTCTAAAAAACATCCTAAAAGTGTGACTCCTGATTCGATAATACAATATCTTCCAATATTGATTGAACTTTTCTGAGAACGTGTTAGCATCATTACTCCGTCAAAAATAGTTGTATATTCCCCTATATTAATTGGAGAATTCTCAGCACGAAGAATCGATCCAGGCCAAACTATAACATTTTCATTAACTCGAACATCACCTATCAACGTTGCCATTGGTGACACATAACTATTTGGACTTATAGTTGGTTTTTTTCCATTATACTCTATTATAGGCATTAATTTTTCATCTAAATTTTTCTAAAAATAGTTTAAAATTATAATTATTTAAATTCAAATTATTTCTTAAATAATTTAAACTTTTATTTACCATATCTAGATATAGGTTTTATAAGGGTCCTTTGACTCAAATAGAAGAAATTCACTATGGGGAAATTCTAAACTTAAAATATTATATAATTTCTTTATGGCTAGATTGTCAATCTTATAATGTGGTGTTTCTAAAAGATTTAGACCAATATCTCTAGCAAAAACAGCATCAAAATAACTAAACTTCACCGAAATGAAGCAATCACATCTTAGTTTTAAGTTTTTTTTAATAAGCTTTGAAATTAAAATATCTCCTCCAATAACACAGACTTTTTTAATTGGTCGTCCAAGGTCTCCTACATATGAGACTGAACTCAAATTTAAATTTTTCTTTAATCGTTTGATCAAATCTTCAAATGTAATTGGGTTTTTTTCATTAGGATAATTAATAGGTGAGCATATCCTGCCAATAGGAACTTCGATTCCATTATTTTCTTTAACGTTTATTGTGTTTTCAATCTTCAAATAAAGGACATTCGCTAGAGTATCCGAAACTCCTCCTTCTGCTGCGATAAATGGGGAATTTAATATAAATATAGAAATAGGGTATTTGGAAAGTAATGATAATTTGTTAATTATGTTTTGATTGAATTTTTTTATTGGTTTGTCAATTAGACTATGATGAGATATTATTAATCCAACCCTCTGTTTTATGGCAAAATGTATTGCTTCTAGGCTTAAATCTATTGTTAGCATTACCTTCTTAATAATATTATTATTTCTGATTCTATTATATTGTAAACCATATGTCTCAGAATTCAGCCTAAATATTTTTGGAGATAATTTATTTGCTAATATCTCTTTTAATTCGTTAAACTGCATTAGAATTACTCAATTTAAGGCTAATATGAAAAATCTGTGTATTTTTATATTGTAAAACTGAGTAAAGATTTTTTAATTTTAAATTTAAATATATAAATTAAATTAAAAATATCTTAAAATTAAGAAAGGTTTAAAATTATGAAGGAAAAGGACTGTGTATTTTGTAAAATAATGGATAGAGAAATCACTTCCAAAATTATTTTTGAAAATGACCTGACTCTTGCATTTCTAGATATCTCACCAATTTCTAAAGGACATACAATCGTCATACCAAAAAATCATTATTCAAATTTAGAAGATATACCAGATTATGAACTTACTGAATTATATAAAGTAGTTAAAAATTTAGCAAAAAGAATTCATAAAAATATAGAAATTGATGGTTATAATATACTTCAAAATAATTTTATTGCTGCGGGTCAAGTGATAAAACATTTTCATGTTCATATTATACCTAGAAAATTTGATGATAAGAAATTTCAAATTAAAATACCAAGAGTCCAAGCGTCTGAAGAAGAACTAGAAGAGGCTTACGAGATTTTAAAATCATAAACTTTGAGGATCAATTCCAATTTTATTCGAAATTAGTTTAGTTTTTAAAAAAACTTGAAAAATTATTATAGAAATGAAACTAAAAAATTTTTTTAGAAAATTTAAAGCAAAAACAAAGGAATTTTTCTCTGATGAATATGGCGGAAATCTCATTGAATATGCTCTATTGGTTGGATTCGCGTTATTTATCTTCTTTATTATTGTTAGTGTAGTTACATCATTGTTAGATTGGACTGTAGGACTATCGGGAGATTTTCTCAATTTATTTGGTTAAATATTATAAATTTCATAAAAGAAATCATTTAATTGAATCTAAGTTTTTGTGATCTTATTATTTATTATTCTAAAATTATATTTTTCTCCTAATTCATCAATATTGTTTACTAAAAATTCAGCATCTAGTTTTAAATGATCTATAAATACATCAAAAGGAATTTTATCTGCTCTTTTCAAATATTTCCTAATTCTAATTTCGAGATCTCCTTTATCAGGTATTATTTCTTTTCTCTTTCTTGCCTGTAATTTTTCTAAGAGTGGATCATTCTTGCTATCGTTAAAGAAATATTCTACTATATTACTGATTACTTGAGCTTTTGTAGCACCAAATACATCTACTAAATCTTCGACTAGTTTCATATAACTTTTATTTAGGGTAACTGTTGTCCTTGTCGTTTCCGTCATATTATAATTGAAAATAATTAATTATTCAATATTTAAGGAAAAATCTTCCTTTTTAAATTTTATGCTGATTGATGATAATAATGCATAAATAAGCATCATTTATATATTAATTGGAACTTATTTAATCATAAGAATAAAATTTTATATTTAAAAAATTAAAATGTCGTAAAATTGTAGTTTTAAAATCTTTTTTAGATATGGAGGAATAAATAATGGTTGAAAAAAAAATAAATGAGGTCTTTCCTGGTTCTAAAGAATATCTCTCACCCATACAATTTAATTTAATTAAAACTTTGAAGAATGTTGGGCCATTAACGAGAAGAGATTTAGTTAAAGAATTAAAAACTCCGAGAACAACTATTTATGATAACTTATTGAAGCTTCAAAAGAGAAAGATAATTGAAAAATTTTCTCGTAATAATGGAAAAAGAGGTCGTCCGCTAATTTTTTGGAGATTTAAAAGCTAATTTAAAATTTTTTTCTTTTCAAATATTTTTTGATACTTTCTTAATTAAATCATCAATAGAATAATAATTTCAATATAGAGTCCATAATTTCTATTGGAAATTTAATTTTAATATAGTAAAAATATTAATTATCTATAAATTTTAAAATAGGGCCCAGCTAATTAAATTTTAATAATATTTAAATAATATTATTAAAAAAAAAATAATCTCAATAAAAGAGCATAATCTCAATATTTCTCCAATCGAAATTGTGGACTCTAATAAGAGTTAATATATTAAAATTAAATGATTTTATTTTGGAATATAATAGTATTCATTAATACGTTTTTGATATAAATCCTTAGTACTCCCCAATTTATTTACTCGGGGTCTTTTTGTAATAGAATCTCTTCTAAATGTTATCCCCATTATTTTAAGAAAAAGATTAAATCCATCTCTTAAGTTTTGAGGAGGGTTCGCTTTACCATCTAATCCTGGTATCCCTTCAAACACAAGTATTGAGTCTGCTATAAAATCTTGAGTAATTATATCATGTTCTACAACAAATCCAGATTTTTTTAACTCTTCTATCGATTTTCTTAATAATTGTGCAACTTTCAATCTCATCTCAACATCTAAAAAGGCTGAAGGTTCATCTAATAAATATATATCTGCTTCAGTTGAAAGACATTCCGCTATAGCAACTCGTTGTAATTCTCCACCACTTAATTCAGAAAGTTTCCTTTCTCTAATATGTTCTAATTCTAAATAGTTAATCAATCTCTTTTTATATGATTGACTTAAATAGGGAGCTAATTTGATCCGCTTTATTAATTCGTTTACTAATCCTTCTTCTTCAATTTTAATATATTGAGGCTTAATAGCTACTTTTAATTCTTTAAACACATCTTTCTCACCCTCATATTTCTTCATATTAAGATTATTAGTCTCAATTTTTATAATTTTTGAAAGAGTGTTTATAAAGGTTGTTTTACCAATACCATTTGGCCCAAGAATGCCAATAATCTCTCCAGCATGAATTTCACTCCCAGATGCAATTAAATGAAAATTCCCTAATGAAATTTCGATATCTTCATATGAAAAAACGATAGTTCCAGTGTCATATAATGATTCTTGGGGTGGACGTTCATGAAATATAATAGGTTCTTCCCTAAATCTCACATTTTCATCCTTAATATATCCATTTAAATAAATATTGACACCAACTCTAACTCCTTGAGGATGTGAAACTATTCCGTATACACCGGGTTGTCCATATAAAATAGAGACATAATCACTCAAATAATCTAAAATTGCTAAATCATGTTCCACAACTATTATTGTTTTATTTTTATTTGACAACATCCGAATTAGTTTTGCCATATTAATTCTTTCACTAACATCTAAATAAGAACTTGGTTCATCAAACAAGTATATATCCCCATCTTTAAGATAGGCAGCAGCTATAGCTACTCTTTGCAATTCTCCACCTGAGAGCACAGAAATATCTCTATCTAAAATTTCTTTAAGATTTAAACTCTTAGAAATCTGGTCAAGTTGGTTTCCCAAATCATTTTTGCTTAAAAGATCAATAACTTTTCCAGAAATAAATTTGGGTATAACAGTAATATTTTGAGGTTTATGAACAATCTTAACATCATCTTCTTTTAGATCAATGAAGTATTGATGAAGTTCAGAACCTTTATAATGCTCAATTATTTCTTTCCAATCTGGTGTTTCTTCATCAAATCTTCCAAAATTTATTTTCAATTCATTTGAAAGTAATTTCAGTAAAGTACTTTTTCCAATTCCATTTTGTCCTATTAAACCAAGGACTTTCCCCCTTTTTGGAATTGCCATTCGAAATAATGAAAATTGATCTTTACCATATCGAAATGATATTTGATTTTCCAATGGATCAGGTAAATTTACAATACTGATAGCATTAAAAGGGCATTTTTTGACACATATACCCTCCCCAGAGCATAGATTTTCAGTAATTATTACATATTTCTCATCAGGACTTAAAACTATTGTTTTATCTCCCGTTCTCACTCTTGGACAATATTTTATACATGGTTTTTCTCCAAATGGACTACACTTATTTGGTTTACAATAATCATGATTCAAAACAGCAATCCTCATTTTTTAACTCACTATGATTTAAATGCAAAAATGAAAAATATAATTTACTGACGCTAAATATAGAATTATACATAATAGAAAAATTTTTGTAATACTAAATATTATCTAATTAAAGTAAAACCCGTTAAGTGAAGAAAAATTGAATGAAGATTTTCCAGTCCATTGGTTAGAAGAAATCGTTGAAGAAATCTATTTACGTAAACCCAAAGAAATTACACTTTCTACAGGAAAGACACCCTCAGGCCAAATTCATTTAGGAATATTAAGAGAGATAATTATTTGTGATGCTTTAAGAAGAATTTTTGAAGAAGCAGGGAAAAATGTCAGAAATTTATTATTTTTTGACAGTTTAGATGCAGCTAAACGATTTCCTCCATATATATCAAAAAATTTTCAAAATAAACACATTGGCAAACCTTTTGCTTTAATTCCTTGTCCTTATAAAGAATGTAATTGTGAGAGTTATGCTCATCATTTTGGTAATGAGTTAATAAATGTATTTCCTGATTTTGGGATTAAAATAGAAATTATTTGGTCTCATGAGTTATATCAGACAAAACAAATGCAAGAAAAAATCAAGATTGCTTTAGAAAAAACAGAGATAATTAAGAAAATCTTGAGAAAGTATATACTTCCTACACTTAAAGAAAAAGATAGAGGAGATTTTATAGAAATGCAGAAGACTTGGACACCAGTTATGGCAATATGTGAAAAATGTAATAGAATTCAACATCGTGATAATGAAGGATCTATTAAACCAAATAGAATTGAAGAATATTTTGAGAATGAAGAAATGGTCTTATATACATGTGAAGCTTGTGGGTATATTGGAAAACTTTCTATTTGGAGTGGAAGATTGAAACTAAATTGGCGTATTGATTGGCCTGCTAAATGGTCTTTATATACAACAACATGTGAACCTGCTGGTAAAGATCACAGTGTTAAAGGCGGTGCATATGATACTGGAATTGAATTATGCAAAATTTTATATGGTTATAAAGGGCCAGTAAAAGTTCCTTATGAATGGTTAAGATTAGGGGATCAAGACATGGGAACTTCCAAAGGGTATGTTTATACTCCAAAAAAGTATCTGGAAATCGCTGATCCTAGAATTTATAGAACACTAATTTTAAGAACCAATCCTACAAAACATATTACTTTTAGGATTGAAGAGTTGCCTCAATATTATGATTATTATGAAAGAATGGAAAATACATACTATGATTTAGAAAAAACAGAAGATCCTGAGGAATATAAGTTGTTTAAATATATTTTTCCATTAACCCAAACAAATGATATTCCAAAAATAAAATTAAAGCAATTACCACGTAAACTTCTCACCTTTTTTGCACAAATCCAGAATATTTTAAGTTTAGATAAACTTTATGTTAATGCAAGATCTTATATGGAAAAACACAACTTTGAAGAAGTAATAGCAAAACATGAATTTGAGACACTTATTACTCAAGTTAGTAATTGGATTAAACAAGTAGAAGATTTATTAGCGATTGAAAAAGATCCTAAAATGAAAAATGACATCATAAGAAAATTAGAGTTTTTTACTATTCCGGATGAGATTGATGAAAAAATAATAAATAAAATTGAAAAAAAGCAAATTAAAGGAATAAAAATATTAAGAGAGTATTTAGATAAAAATGAACTTTTAGACGGAGATTCTATCCAAAACAAAATTTTTTCTATTGCGAAAAACGATTTAGATCTTCCTCCAAGAAAATTATTTGAAGCAATATACCAAATTATCTTGGGTAAAAAGAGTGGTCCTCGATTAGGTCCATTTTTATTATTATTAGATAAAGAATGGTTATTAGAACGGTTAAATATCTAGGTTATATCTATTCTTATTTTGGAAGAGTAATATTGTTAATAAGACTTCTTATTTCTTCCTCTTAAACAATTTTCTTTTTTTCTTTTCTTTTAATTTGTTATAACATTCAGGGCAATAAGTATAAGCCTCAGAAATCATTTCCCCACATTTTTTACAATGTTTATGAGGGTCTATATAAATTTCAGCTTGCTTTTTATATCTTTCGAATTTACTCAAGTTAATTCTCCAGTTGTTTTAATTATATAATTGCTAATAAATTATAACTTTTTCACTCTCTTAATATTAGTATAAATTTGGTTATATTTTGTATTTTTCAATTTGAATGTTATTTTTTCATGATATAACAGTAACTTAGAAGTATACAAGTTTTTGTATATAATTAATATATCTAATTTTTCTGACTAATAATTAAAAATAGCTTAGCATGCATAGTATTTAAGAAAAAATTTATGTTTTTATAAATGGTGTCATAATTATAATTGAAATGACTAAAAAAGGTAAATACAAACTTCTCTCATATCTAGTTGAAAATCAATTAATCTATTATAAGAGTCTAACAAGAAATGGTAAAATAATTGCATTTGCTCTATTACAGTCATTAAATTTTGAATCAATAGAAACCTTCTTAAATGATTTTTTAATTAATAGAATAATCCAATATTATGCGATCCAAATTGATACTGCTGAAAAAGGTAAAATTATTTTACTTTTAAATTTTGAAGAATACAAGAAAGAGGGTATTATCAAAGCGTTTAATCTAATCAAACAAAACTTAGGAGAATCTCAAATTAAAACTAATTTTTTAAAAAACCAAATTTTAGAAAAAAAATTTTTAGCAAATCTCTCTCAATCTATAAATTTTAATACATCAATTACAAAATACTCTGATTCGATATTAATATCAGCAGATAAAAATTCAAAAATTTTGCATTTTTTTTCTATCGATTTAAACTTGCTTGAGAAAAAGAAATCATTCATCTTTAACTTCTCAAATTTAATAGCTAGTCTGGGGAAAAAAGGATGTTTAATCTTTAATTTTATATTAGATTGTAATGGAAATATTAAATTTTCACCTTACTTTGTTTTAGAAAGTGAGATTAATGAGAAATCTTTTGATATTGAAAGTATCATCAATGAATTCTTTCACTGTAATTTAGTAAAAAGAGAAGGTATTGAAGTTCAAAAAATTTTCAATTACGTTTGGAGATTAGGAATTAAAGACACCTGCTTCTATTTAAAAGATTATTATGAGTTATTCAATGCTACGCAATTAGCTTCCTCATCAGATTTTTTAGAGATAAATGAATTATTTGAAAACAATTTAATAGAAAACCAAATAGAATACATGAGATTAAATAAAAATATACTTTTTATTGAGCAAAGTTCTATTTTTTTAATATTAGAAAATCTCAACAGTGATTATATCCATAGGATTATTGAGAAGTACTACCCTAAATATTCTATTTATATTTTAATATTAGGTGATGCGGGATATAAAGAAATTCAGGAAATTGAGTATGCAAATTTAATTGAAAATATAAAAATCATTAATCCCAAAGAAATTAAAAATTTCAATTATGAAGAATTTAAGAGAACAGGAAATTAAAATATTCCTAGATCAATTGCTATATCTTGAGCTGAATATTCAGAATGTAATTTAACAAATGCTTTTTTTTCTCCTTTTGGTGTAATCATAGTATTAATTTTAATTACTTTTACATTATGTAACTTTTCAACAGCCTTTTTAATTTGATTTTTATTAGCTTTTCTATTTACAATGAATACTAATTTATTCTCCTTTTCGATTAAATCAAAAGTTTTTTCAGTAATTAAAGGCTTTTTGATAATTTTATAAAAAACTTCCATTTATGCTAATACCTCATAATTGTGTAATTCATTAATGGCGGATTGAGTCCAAAGTACCAATCTCCCAGATGATCCGCCTGGTGCTAATTTATTAATTGATAAGTTATCAATCTTAACAATATCAGTTCCGGGAATATTTCTTGATGCTTTGATTATACCAAAATCATCTTTTATTACAATTAAGATTCCTTTCTTTTTTTTGTATTTTCGGCCTCTAGATTTCCCTTTTCCCGCTCTTATTTTTTTGCTTTTCTTAATTTTAATTAAATCTTCTTTTAATCCCAAATTACATAATATCGAATATATTCTTGTGGTCTTCTTTATTGTTTGAATTTTATCATCAATAACTAAAGGGATCTCTGGTATATTCTCAATTATATAGCCACTTTTTTTAATCCAAAATTTATCTCCAGAAGCAGATAAAGCTGAAATTATTGATATTTTATTTACTCGTTTATTAATCTTTTTCTTTATATTTTTTTCTGTTTTTATTGGATGCGTTCGTCGACCTCCTTTAGCAAAGGGGACTCTTCCCACATTTCTGGCTGTCATGAATCCACTACCCTTTATTCTAGGAGCTCTCGACATTCCATGACCAGTTCCCCAACTTTCAGCGGTATTTTTTAATCCCGCTCTTTTATCTCTTCCTTGAGTTTGTTTATTTTTACTTTGTGAGACCTTATTTGCTATGTGAATAAGATCAATCCTAGGTTTTACATTAAATACCATTGGTTTATCAATAAGTCCTTTTTTCTTTCCATCCAAATCATAAACATTGATTTTTTCCATTATATCCACCATAAAATCATTTTCTTTGTTGACTTTCTCGGCTTATAAATGTAATTTCTGGAGTATTTACCACAAAAGATTTTGATGGTCTTATTGTTTTTCTTAATCTAATGAGTCTTTTTTTAGGTCCTGGAATTGAACCTAAAATTAAGATATAATCACCATTGATTTTACCATATTTGATAAATCCTCCTTTTGGATTAACTTCTTCTTCATTTTCACCGATTAGCATTATTCTTTTATGATATTCTGTTCTTTGATGGAATCCCAATTGACCGGCACGTGGAACTGTATAAAGCACTCTAGCGGGATGCCATGGCCCAATACATGCAACAGCTCTCCTTATTTTGCTATTTTTTCTAGTTAGGATTTTTACTCCAAATCTCTTTACTGGACCCTGAAATCCCTTTCCTTTAGTTACTCCAATTACATCTACTAATTCTCCTTCAGTTAAAACATCTCGAGCCTTAATTTCTTTACCCAAGTTCTTAAAAGCGAAATTAAATTCATCCTTAGGTTGGGTAATAGAATTAATTTTGATTTCAATAATATCAGGTTTTTTTCTAGGTAATGAGGTTCTATAAGGTTGTGTTTGAAAAATTCCCCTAACTTCACTTGTTTCATTTATTGCTTTTAAAACTTCTTTTTTAATTTCCTTTATATTGCTTTTCTCTAAATTTGGTATGTTAATTTTTCGAGTTAAATAATTATTAAATTCTTGAGTATATAATTCACCAATAATATACTTACCATACTCATCTTGATTATAGACTCTTATTCCTATGAGAATTAATGGAGGGACTTCAATAACTGTTACAGGCTTCATCAATTCTTTACCATAATATGGACTATTTTTTTGATCTTCTATATATGTTATGTGAGTCATCCCTGCTTTAAATCCAGCAAAACCAAGAAAATTAGCCTTATCCAGACTATCCAACCAATTTCGTACTCGACCTTTTAACTGTGTTGCTCTCTTTCTAGGTAGGAATGCTAATGAACCGTGTCTAGGTGCGTGTTTTTTACGATGACCCATTATCTATCACATTTGCTTTTGGAAGTGAATTTTTTAAAATAAATAAATTTTTTCATTCAAATCTAAATTTGTAAAAAATAGCTTAAGGATAAAAGTGGGTCATTTAAATTTTTCTATATATAAAATGTATAAATGTCTTTAAAAGAACTTTCTTACTTTAAAGAAAAAGAGAATTTTGATGGGAAGAAAGAAAAAATCTTAATTATAGATTGTTATAATTGCCCTCAAAAAGAAGAGGATTTTTTCAAATCTAAAAATTGCTTAAATTGTTTCTTAAATACTTTATTCAAACACAAAGATCGAAAATTTGCTTATCTCTCCATATTATGGAATGATCTTTTAATCGAATCTAATAAATTCAATTTAATTTTGGATTATTTTAAGTTATTAAAAACAATTAAAAGAATAAAATCGAAAATTGAGAATAATAGAAATCAAAAATGCAAATATAAAGAATTTAGATGCAAGATCCTTCCTGATATTTCTTCTGAAATTAATTTTAAAGATTATGAATATTATAATCCTATACTGATTTATGCAAATTATGTAAAAAGATTATCAAATTTACATGAATTAATTATTAATGACCCAATTTGTCAGACTTGTTATAATAATATAGAAGTTTCAATAGAAGCTATTCTAAAAATCTTAAATAATTTACAGATTATTCAAAAATTTAAAAACTATCAAGCTAATCATGAAATCAATAAAAACTATAATAATTTTTATGAATTTCTATTTCTAGGAAATTTATTATTATTCAATAAAAATCGAAATAAGCAAGAAAGTAATTTAAAGATCAAAAGAAAAATTCTAAATTCATATCATATTGGAAAACAAGAGATTTACAAAGTTAATATTTTTGAAAATTTATATGAAATTGAAAAGAATTACAAGGTGGATTTTTTCTATAAGGGGGAACCTGAGGAGGATTATTTCGAAAATATTATTAAAGACATTTACAATAATATTGAAATTGCAGATTTTGATAACTTTATTCCATTAGAAAATTTAATAAAAATCTATAAAGAGGAAGCATTAAAACAATTAAATTCAAAATATAAGTTTTCAAAATCTGTTAATAAAAAGATTGGGTTTTTAACTGCCTTAAAAAAATTAAATTTAGATAAGTTGTTTCCTTTTCTAATAGATGATTTTATAGAAGAAATATTTCTAGATTCTCCTAAAGACTACTTATATATTAACCACCAAAAATTTGGGCGCTGCCGAACTCAAGTAGGTTTCAATTCAAAAGAAATTGAACGTATTAAAGCTTTAATCAGATTGTATAGTGGTCAAAGGCTTGATTATAGAAATCCAATAATTAAATTCGTAATAAAGAATAAATATTTTTATTGTAGGTTTTCTATAGATGTTGAACCTATCCAAATAAATAATTTTGCTTTAGATATAAGAAAATTAAATAAAAATATATTAAACATACAAGATTTACTAAAAAATAAAACATTAGATCCTTTAATTGCTGCATTTCTATACTTTATTATCATTAGAAGAAAAAATATTACAGTTACAGGCGAGACTGACACAGGAAAAACAACTTTAATTAATGCTTTAGATTTAATAACACCGAAAGAATTTAGGAAGATTTATGTTGAGAATGTAATAGAGTCATTAAACCAATTTGTTTATGGAAAACATCAATTAAAGTATAAAGTAGATTCATTAGAAGATTCAATAACAGAAAAACATTCAAAAAGTAATCAAATCAAAAACTTATTACACAAAACCCCAGATATTATTTATTTAGGGGAGATTCTCACTAAAGAGGAAGCAGAGGCTATGTTCCATTGCTTAGCTGCTGGATTGAGAGGATTTCAAACAATTCATTCCAAAAATATTGATTCTCTTATAAATCGATTTCTTTACCATTTTAACATAAATAAATCTTGCTTAAATGATTTAGGTTTAATTATTTTAATGAAAAAAATTAACAGTGTAAGAAAAATTGTTGGAATCTTTGAAATTTGTAATCATTTTGATTCAATAAGTAAATTTTACAATTCTATTTTTGAGTATGATCCTAAAATAAACAATTGGGTATTAAACAAATCACTTTATGAGACAAATGTAATTATTGATACAAGAAAATATGAGGATATATCAAAAGAAGATTTCTTCTTATATATTAATTTATACAAGGAAATTTTCGAAATTTTATTAAAAATAACTAAAATTAATAATATAGAGTTAATAGAATTGTTTAATAACATTTCATTTTACTCCCTAGATTCAATTACCAAGCTAAACCAATTTTGGAAAAATTGGAAAAACAGTCGAAGTTTAAATTTTTAAATTTGTATTCAATTGTATGACAAATCTAATTGAAAAATCTTTATTGTTAGGATTCGGGATTTTTACTTTAGCAATTTTTTCTTCAATAATCATACCCTTTATGGGAAAGATTGCTGATTTTAATCAAAATGAGAGAAATGAATTGGAATCTTTCATAATTTTTACTAATGAAATTGATCAAGGTCTTAATTATGTTATTCATAATCAAAATGAAGTATATCTAAAGGAAATTGATTATCCATCTGATCTAAATACAACTTTTCGTGATAAAATAGTTAAATATGAAATCTTTATTGAAGAACAATTTTATGTAGAAATTAAAGAATATAATAGCAATTTTATGAACTGCTATTTTCATGAAATTCCCCCTGGAATGTATCTTTTAAACATCTCAAGTTATTTTTCTTTTATAAAAGTGAATATAACCAATTTAAACTAAAAATCTTAAATTTATGAGAAACTTTGAAAAATTTATTGCCTTCTGTAAAAGATTCCATAATTGGGATTCCCCTAAATTAAAATTTAAGGAAATAGATGAACATTATTGCCAATTATATAGAGAAATCTATGGTATTGATAATACAGACGTTAATAAAGCAAGTTTCTTTATTTTTGTATTATCATTTTGCATATTAGTATTCCTATCAGTAATAATAATAAAGTTGAATATCCTTATTATTATTTTATATAGCGTAATTTTCTCATTAATCATTTCTTATAAATTTAGTTTGACACTTTTTAAAGATCTCAATAAATTAGAGGCAGAAATTAATGCGATACTTTATCTAATAAAGATCGATTATTCCTTAATCTTAAAAACATTAAAACCTAATTCTGATTACTGTTTAAGTTTTATAAAATTAATTAAAGATTATAAATTTCCAATTTTGAAAAATTTTAATAGAATTCTAAAAAGAATTCATGAAGGTGCAACACCTGAAGAAGAATTAATAAATATTGTGACTCCATCAAGAGATTTTAATTTGTATTTAAAGAGTTTATTGATTAATAATTTTGATAATTGGAATGATGATTATACATTTAAAGACAGTAAATTAGAAAAAGATTTTAAAATTTATCTAAAAGAAATTCAATCTAAAATAAGTATTATTTTTTTTATTGGTGTATTTTTCCCAATAGGACTCTGTTTTTTGATTCTTTTTCAATTGATAAATATCATCATTATGATTTTTCTAATTCCTTTATTTTTATTTACTCTCAACTTTTTATGTCGCAGATTTATAAGAAGAAATACATATATGATTGGAGTTTTAAATGACTATTCTGGTTTAGAAAAGAAGAAGTTTAATGAATTTCTGTTATTTTTAAAGAGTTTTGCAATAAATTTAAAAAATAATTTATCCCCTGAAAAAGCCTTTCTAAAATCATACACACAAAATAAAAATTTATTTATAGTACTCGAAAAACCTGTAAAGAATCAATTATCTCGTCTTCTAAATTTTAATTGCTCCTTTCATGACATGATACACTTTTTTAAATTAGAATTAAACTCAATAAGGTATAATGTAATATTAGATGTTATTGATAAATTTGTGGCTGAAAATCCATACTCCTCTACTGAAAAGATCTTTGATATTTTAAATATACTTTATAAGCATCAACAATTAGAAAAAAAACTCGAAATTATTATTAAAGGTGAAAAGTTCAAAATATTTTTCTTCATTTTCCTTTTACCCATCTTAATTGGGGCGATTTCAGGCATGTTTCCCTTTTTCATTTTAATGACGAGGAATATTAATTCAAATGGACCCATAACTTTAATTGGTTTTAACAATATAATAAATTTCTCTTACATTGCCATAATCTTCTTTGTTTTCATTTCAAGTATTTCAATTACATCCAATTACTTCTTAGAAATAATTAAAAATCAAAAAAAATATTTAATTATCCTAGTTTCTAACCTTATTTTCATTCTAACTTTTATTTGTTCTTTTATAAATATATTAAATTTTACATAGCGCATACTTTTGTGATATTAAGAAATAGCAAAAAGATAAATAGATTCTATAGTCAAGAATATTCCAATAAAAACAATTATCAGTGTAGAATAAAAAAAGATGAATTTGAAAAAGGAGACAGACTCTAAATTGTTGATATAAATTAAAATTTCTAATTTATCTAAGATCAAATAAAAAGGGATTAACAGAATTAGAAAAATTAAAAGAGATGTTAAAGTAGTAATCATATCTACAGAAAATGCGGAATATATGAAAATAATTATGAAAAGGGTCAAAATAAATAAAACTTCAAATAATAATACGTTAAACTCTAGCATTTCTTAACCTATTTACATTACCAATTATTTAAAGGACTCATTTTATTATCTCAAATTAATAAAATGATTTACACTAATTTTTATCCATAATAAAAGTACTAAAATAAGGTTTTTATAAACTATAAGATAGCTAGAAAATATTATATAAGAAAAAACGCTGATAGTAATTATGAGAAATTTAAAATTAAAAGGACTCAAATATAATAGAGGTAAATATTATCTCTATAATGATCGTTTTGTGTTTTTTCCTCCTCAATTAATTGATATCTTATCATCTATTTATGGAGAGGGAGTGAAGTCATTATTAGTATGGCTTGGGAAGAAAACAGGTTGGACATTAATACAAAATTGGGATGAAAATTTAAAACCAAAGACATTAGAGGATTTAATGAACCAATGTTGCACGATTTTAAGTAATCATGGATGGGGCCGTTTCGTACCTAAGCAAGTTACTGACGATTTAATTATAATAAATCTTTTTCATAACATTTCTTCACAATTAGAGAATAAATCAAAATATTTTTGTTACTTTATAACTGGAGTGTTGACTGGTATTGGAGAATATGCTCTCTATAGGGTATATGTTTCTGAAACTCAATGTTGTTTAGAGGATTTAAATTTAGATTTCTGTGAATACAAAATAGAACGAATGAAATAGAATAGATTTTTTACCAAGGATCCCATTCTTCTGGATTTAATTCTTCATTATCATCATTTTCAAAAGAATTTTCAGTAGAATCATCGTGTACTTGATATAATTTGTTGTCTTGATCAAGAAATTCATCTTGAATCTCTTGTTGTTCATCTTCAATTAAATTAAGTTCCTCATCTATTGTAAGAGGTTCTTCTCCAATTACAACGTCTCTAAAAGCAGAAATTAAAGATAAAAAGTTAAAAAATTCTTCCTTATTCATCTCAACTTTAACTGTTTTATCATTATTTAAAAGCGCTAATTTTATTAAACGAACTTCACCACTAATCTCTACAGATGTTATTTCAATATTTTCATTTTGGTTTTTCAGTTGAATTTTCCATGAAGTTTCTCTTGTTTTTTCAATTTCCATTCTTTAATACTCACAATAAAAAATTATTAAAATTCATTAATTTAATAAAAATTCTCAAATTTAAAATTAATTCGATATTCATTAATTAAACTGTTAGCATAAGAAAATAGTTTAATAAATATGTTAAAATAATTATCACTATGAGTGGAGGACGATACTGTATTAATACCTGTAATTTCTTTTTTTCACTATTATATATTAAAAATATGGACTTTAAATCGGTTTTTTCTTCTTTATATTCACTTAATTTTGAATAATTTAAGAATCTGTAAAAAGATTTCAAATAAAATTTCATGAAAGATGAGAATTTAAAGTTTAGGTTAAAA
>JBHLNL010000030.1:24688-26959 GCA_048941605.1 Promethearchaeota archaeon
GAAAGGATAATTATTTTTAAAAAATGAGTTTATTACATAGTTTAGTATAAAAAGAGAAATAAAAAATAACGAAAAAAATAAGAAGAAAAAAGTTACAAAACTAAAATTTAAACAGCTCAATGGATGTGTAATAAATATTAAAATTATAAGCTTTCCATCACTTCCACCTATTATTTTTAAATAAAATAAGATGTATGAAAGAAAAAAAACTAAAAAAAAAAAAAAAGCTTCCCAAAAATGAACACTAAGAAATTATTTAACCATAATAAAGACTCAATTACATTGAAAAGTAAAATTAAGCCAAACGTTAATTTGAAAAGTTTATTTGGAACTTTACGATATTTTATATCAAAAAATATAACTATTGGGAACAAAGTGATGAAAAAGAAAACAATAAAATAGAAGAGAATTGCACTCATAGTCTAAAAGTCTCCTTCCCAAATCTCTATGAAGTTTTTAAGACTTCTTGCTTTCATATTTTCTGATTTATATCTAAAGATTTTTATTCTCCCAAATTTCTTTTCTTGGATTAAATTATTCTTATTAAGAAAATTTAAATGTTTTAAGACGCAAGAATAATTTAATCTAGTTTTTTTTATGATTAAAGAAATGGTTAATTCTTCAAATCTCGCTAGAGTTTTTAGGATTTTAACTCTCGCTCTTGAACCTAATAAATCCTCGATGAGGTTTTTTTTTTCTATATCATTAACAATCATATTTTAAAACCTTTGGAATTCAATATATCTATAGTATTCCTTTCTAAGCTAGGCAAACTTAAATCAGGAATTTCAATTAGGGCATGTCTCCCTTTTATTTTTTCACTTATAACTTTTGTTGATACAATGTTTTCCTTCTTAAATTCTTGAAGATAATTCCAAAGTTGAGAATTGGATCTAGGTTTTAAGCCTAAATTCTCACAGATTATGAAATATCTACGAAGAGCATCATTAAAAGAAACACTAATAACATCATTATTATGTAATGTTTTAACAATAGCCAACAAGAATGCTAATTTTTGTGAGTTAAGATCCTCTACAATGTCTAATGTGGAAAACGGGAGTGATTCTTGGTTTCCTAATCTAATAGATTCAGCATCAATATATTTTAAATTCTTACTCTCCGCAATCTTGCATGCCCTCCATATAATATTTAATCCACATCGAATATCACTAGAATTAAATGTAATTTCTGATATCATTTCGATCATTTTATCTGATAAGGCATTTTTTTTAAGGCTAATGGTAGCTCTGTATTTTAAAATGTCAAATATTTGGTCTTTAGAATATTTTTTAAATTCTATTATATTCCTTTGAAGCGTGCTCATTGTACTATTATCTAAATTATTTAAACATGAAATGTCTCTTACAATTCCAATAATCGATAATCTTTGATCACCTTTCAAAGCATCATCGTTTATTCGGGTTAAAGAATAAATTAAATCCTCATTCTTATTTATTAAATAACTTAATTCATCTAAAACAACTAATAAATGCAAGTCATAGCGATGAAGAAATTCATTTAAAATATCTAACAGATCTTGTGAAGAATAACCTCTTTTTGGAAACCGATTGTCTAATAATTGGATTAACCGAATTAAAACTTTATAACTAGTTCTTTCCTTTCTACAATTAACATGAGCATATTTTATGTTTACATTTCGTTTTTTTGAAGCTTTTTCCAGTAGATCTCCAAATAATTTCACTGTAACCGTTTTTCCTATCCCCGTTTTTCCAGTTATTAAAATTTTTCTTGATATTGAATTCGGATTAGTAATTAATCCAAGAGAAAGTTGAGATAATAGCCAAAGTTCTTTATCTCTATGGGGTAATTCATCGGGAATGTAATTTATGTCAAGTTTACTTTCATCTATGAACATTGATGGCTTCTTTAATAATTCTTCAAAGTACTCCATATTCATGTGATTTAATCAATAGGATTTTATGGTGATTTAAGAAAACATTCCTTTATAATAAAGTACAGACTATTAGTTTTTTATCATTAAAATATAAATATATATCTAGTATTAGCTTCCATTTCTTTCTATCTGTAATTTAAATTTTATTAAAATCTAATTAAATAAAAGATTTATAATATTAAATCAATGAATTTTATAGATTTCAATTTATTAAGTACTAATAGAACTAAAGGAAAATAAATGTCAATAAACATAGTAGGTAAATGGTATATTAAGACTTTTAATAAAGTCTGTAAAATTAAATCATTATATGGTTTATATTCATCAACTATCAAACAGTTAGCTTTATCAAATTT
>JBHLNL010000031.1:0-26494 GCA_048941605.1 Promethearchaeota archaeon
AATTTAATAAAAAAAATCCAAATGTATATTAATACCTTTAAAGAGGGTATTACCAATCCATTAAATTTAATATTTAAATTTGGAGGAGGGATAATGCCTATAAGTTTAAAGTTGATTGAAAAAATTTTTAAATATTTTAATAAAGAAAGGCTTAGAGTTTTCTTAATTGATGAAGCTAAAACTTCAAAATATAGAATTCGAGACGAAGCAAAAAAAAAAATACCAAAAGATGAAGCTGCTGCACTCTTCATTTCTCTTAGAGATGGTATTGAAATTACTCATGAGAATTTAAATATCCTTTTAAAACAAAAAAGGGTAAATACATTAAAAAGTAAAGAATTTCAAGAGAATTCCACTGAAATTAATGAGGAAACTAGTCATAAATTAATTGAGATAGTTGAGGATATTTTAAAAGGAAATTTATCTCTTAGTAAATCTATCGAATTAATAAAATCTTCGAAAATCAATAATTAATATTAATTATAAATAAAACTGAACTTGATGAAACGACTAAAAGCTATTGATATTTTTCGTGGATTATGTATGACTTGGATGGTTTTAAACCATTTGATAGATTGGTGGTTAATAAATGAATTTTCCTGGCTACATGCTATTACCATAATGATATTAGATCCAATTGGTGCTTCAGGTTTTTTATTTATATCTGGGATTAGCATAACATTGTCTTATAGAAGAAGACTCATAAAAGCAAGGACTACATCAGATTTATCTTCTAATATAGTAAAGAATTCATATTTTTTTCGATCTTTATTTATTTTTATATTAGCTATATTTTACAATATTCCTATTTCAATAGTATTAATTAATCCTTCTTATATTTGGACATGGTTTGTATTATTAACAGCCGCAGTATCCATGTTTATGGTGTGGCCTTTTTTATATACTTCAAAAATGTTAAGAATAATTACCGGAATATTCATAATTATTGCAAATCAAATACTTATGATTATTTTAATACCTTATAAAGGGGAGATGAATATTTTTGGAGTTCTATATCATTTTCTTTATCATGATATTAGTCAAGATCCAATATTGGGGTTTTTCCCTTTTTTTCTTTTTGGAACAGTTATAGGAGATATTTTATTCGATTCATACATCAATAATGACTCTATTAATAAAAAACAGGATTTAAAAAAGAATCTTATCATCCCATCAATAATAATAGGCGGATTTTTAATTATTTTAGGTATTTCAATTGATTTTCCTAATTTTTTAATTAGACAAAGTCTTTCATGGATGATATATGCTATAGGAATAAATATATCTTTCATTTCAATTTTGTTGCTTTTTGAAAAATTTGTGGTGGGTAAAACAAAAAGGAGCTATAGACTATTATTTTATTACTCATATTATTCACTTACAGTCTATTTAGGCCATAATTTGTTATATTTTATATTTTTGAAACAACTAAATGCTTTCAATATCTGGTTTTTTATTTTAACAACTTTCATTCTAATTGGATTATTACTTAGATTTATTTATAAAAAGTGGGGAGCTAAAGCATCAATAAAAATACAAATTGGAAGATTAAGTTTAGAAATAGCCCTTAGAATTGAAGAGAGAAAAAAATTGAAAAATAGAGAATAGATGAAAGAAAGAATTGATATTCTATTAGTAGAAAAAAGATTGGTTGAAAGTAGAAGTAAAGCACAATGGCTTATAAAAAAAGGTTATGTATTTGCCAATAAAAAACAAATAATAAAACCTAGTAAAAGAATTGATAAAACATTTGAAATCATATTATTAGAAGAATTCCCTTATGTTAGTCGGGGAGGATTGAAATTAGAAGCTGCATTAAAAGAATTTATTATTTCAGTGAAAGATAAAATTTGTGCTGATATTGGAGTATCCGTAGGGGGATTTACAGATTGTCTATTAAAATATGGAGCATCGAAAGTGTATGCAGTAGATACGGCAACCGAAATACTTCATCCATCATTAAGATGTAAAAAAATGAAGAATAAAGTTATCCCTATTTTAGGAGTAGACGCTCGAAATCTAATACCTATTAAAGAAGAACTTGATATCTGTACTATAGATGTGACCTTTGCATCATTAAAGTCAATATTACCAAATGTTAAAGAAATTCTAAAAAAAAATGGTGAGATTTTAGCCTTAGTAAAACCTATTTTTGAGTTAGAATTTCGAGATAATAAAAAATTTAATATTATACAAGACCCCGAGCAACTTTTTCAAATACTTAATGAACTGATTCATTGGACTATAAAAAATCAATTTTTTCCTTACAATATTATTAAATCACCTTCATTTGGTAAAGAAGGTCCATTTGAATTTTTCATTCATTTAGGATTGGAAAAAAAAGGTAAAAATCTCAATTTTGAAGAATTGATTAAAGAAATTTTAAAGTAGAACTAAATCATATATTTTATTTAAAACTTTTAATAGAAAAGTCCTTAATTTTTTGGATATTTCAAGAAACTATTACCCCACTCTGTTTGGAAGAATTTCTTTATTGTACGTTTTCCAATAGTAGGGTACCAAAGCATATCATGATAGATCATGGAGGCATAAGTAGGTCCTAGAAAAAAGAGTTCGCTTTTAAATAAGGGATAAAGAAATTGTAATGGGCCTTTACGTACCATTTGATCACCCCAAATAACAATGCTGCGTTTAACCTTAAAATTCCAATTTATTTGAGAGACATCTTCCCCTATAACTTCAATTTGCTCAAAATCTCCACACCCTAGACCTTCATCATGAGCTAATTTTATCGCAGGTAATTTTAATGGATCAAATCCCATCAGTTTGGAAACAACCGTATCTACAGCAACTTGGTCATATCCAGCTAGAATATAATTTTTAATACATGGGATCATAGTTCTAGGACCAGCTCCGTCCCCACATACCGTTCCATCTACTATTGCCATAATACTTGGATGAATTTGTTTTTGGATAATTAGCAAATCTACTAATACTTCAGACATATATTGATGTGAAAAATGCCTCCTTTTTGTTAATAGCCCCCCAAAAGCGTTTTTCATAGCACAAGTTATACCACCATGTTTCATTTCTCCAGCAGTTTTTTTTAATGACCCTCCAACAGCCCCAGTATGTCCATGAGTTTTCATTGTGGGGAGATGTATTATTGGTTTCCCAACATAAAACTTCGGAATCGAAAAACCCTCTGGAAAAATTTTAGAATCTAAAACATGTAGTTTAGTATTTTTTAGGGTCAGAAATTTTGATCTTAAAGATTCATATGGAACAAAAGGGATTCGAGTTAAGGGAACAAACCATATGCCATATTTTTTAATAATTGGCCCCCACCGGTTTCCCTTTAATCCTTTTTCAATATTTGTGACAACTGTCCTATTTTCCGCTGTAAAAATTTTTTTTGGATCATAACCATCATTAATCATTGTTTTTAATACTCCTTCTACTTGCCAAGGAGGACTAGAACATGCGGGAAAGAACTTAGACCAACTAAGATTTAATTTGATAATTATTTTTTCATTTTTATCAAAGTACTTTTCATAATCTGCTAAATGAATTAATCTTTTATAATCATCTAATACTGTTTTAGGAGTTGTTTTAATTATAAAAATTTTGGAATTTTTTAACGACATTACCTAATAGAAAATATAATCATTTAACTTAATTTCGAAATAGTGATAGTCTATACAATAATAAGAAAGATAAATTTTAAATAATAAAAAACAAAAAGAGTTAATCGGAAATAAATTCCATTCCTTCATATGATTTGCTTTCTTTCTTAAATGGTAAACACATCATAAAGTGTGTTCCACCTAAAGAAATTTTTCTTGGAGCATCAATACCACAGCCAACATGCTCATCCTTTTCTTGGCATCTAGGGTGAAAAGCACATCCTTCTGGAGGATTTATAGGGCTTGGAACATCGCCTTCTAAAATAATTCTGTTTTGTTTTGAACTCGGATCAAATGTAGGTCGAGCTGATAATAATGCTCTTGAATAAGGATGTGTAGGATTATAAAATACTTCATCAATTGAACCTCCCTCTACAAACTTACCCAAATACATAACACGAACATCATTGGCAATATGTTGTATTACACTTAGATCATGAGTTATGAATAAATAAGATAAACCAAATTTTTGCTGTAATTCTTTCAATAAATTCAATATTTGGGCTTGGACTGATACATCTAATGCAGAAGTGGGCTCATCTAAAATAATTATTTCTGGATTGCATGCGAGAGCTCTCGCTATAACAATTCTTTGTTTTTGCCCACCTGAGAACTCGTGAGGAAACCTATCTAAATGTTCAGCTTTCATAGAAACCGTTTCTAAAAGTTCAAGCACACGTCGCCGTATTTGAGATCTTTTTCTCATTCCTTCTAAGATACGCAGAGGTTCACCTATTATATTAACGATTTTCCATCGAGGATTCAATGAGGCATCAGGATCTTGAAAAACCATTTGGATCTTTTTTCTTAAAACCTTACCAACTGTAAAATCCTCGAAAATTTCTTTTCCCCTAAATTTTGTTCTAATATATTGTTTTCTAATCCATAATGGCAATTTAGATATAAAATTTTCAATTTCCCTAGTTTTCTGTTTATAAATATTTTGTACAGCAGCAAGATATATTTTTTTAAATTTCTTCACAAATCTTTCCCATAATCCTTCAATTCTACCTTGGTCTATTCGTCTATCTCTATAATAAATCTCACCCTCCGTATTTGGAACAAGATTCAGTATAGTATTGCCTATTGTTGTTTTACCGCATCCACTTTCACCAACTAATCCCAAAGTTTGTTTTTTGTAAAGTTTAAAAGAAACACCATCTACAGCTTTAACTTCTCCTATTTTACGTTTAAATAAGCCTCCTAAAATTGGATAATATGTTTTAAGATCTTTAACGGTAAGAATAGGTTCTCTTTTTTTTTTAGTAGTCTTTGTCTTGGTTATTTTGATATCTTCAATTTCTTCTTTTCCTAGTATCATTTTTTTACCTTTTATTTATTTTTTAATTTCTTTTAAATTTTAAAATTATCAGTATCCTCTTTTTTCTCCCAATCAAATTTTGGGGAATCTTTAAATTCTGGATCATAGAGATGGCATGCAACAAAATATTTATCACCTATTTCTATTAACTTTGGTTTAACTTTATCGCAAACTTCTAGTCTATAGTCACATCTTGGATGAAATCTACAACCAGAAGGAGGATATATTAAATTCGGGACCATTCCTCTAATTGTTTGCAATTCCTGATTTCTTTTTTCAATGCTTGGAATAGCTCCAATTAAACCTTTTGTATATGGATGGCGTGGATTTTTAAATAAATCTACAGCTGTAGCATATTCTACAATATTTCCACTGTACATAACTGCAATCCTATCACACAACTCCGCAATAATTCCTAAGTCATGAGTAATTAATAAAATTGATGTCTTATATTTTTTTTCCAAATCCTTCATTAAGTCAAGAATTTGTGCTTGAATAGTTACATCTAATGCTGTAGTTGGTTCATCAGCAATTAAAAGGGATGGATTGCATGATAGTGCCATGGCTATCATTACACGCTGTCTCATTCCCCCACTCAATTCATGAGGATATCTTTTTAATATTCCCTTAGCATCTGGTATACCTACTTCTTTAATAATTTTTTCTGATTTCTCTAGTGCTATATGATCTATATAAGGAAAAGGAATTTTAACTTTCTTAAGGGATTCAAGTTTAGATTTAAGTTCTTTTTTTTCGTCTTTTGATAATGATTTATCCTTATCTTTTAAAGCTTCTTCTAATTCTTTTATCTCATCTAAATGTTTTTTCCTTTCTAATTTACGATTGTCAAGAGCTTCATGGAGTTCTGATTGTTGGTGTAATAGAAACACTTCTGAAATTTGTCTACCGACTGACATAACAGGATTGAGTGAATTTAATGGATCTTGAAAGATCATGGTGATATCTTTACCACGTCTTTCCCGCATTTGGCTTTCTTTAATATCTAGAAGATTCTCACCTTTAAATATAATTTCTCCATCAATTATTTTCCCAGGTGCGCGAACAAGTTGTAGAATAGAAAGAGCTGTTACTGATTTTCCACATCCAGTTTCACCAACAAGTCCTACAACTTCGTCTTCATATATATCAAAAGATACTCCATCAACTGCTTTAACAATCCCTTCTTCAGTATAGAAATAAGTTTTTAAATTTTTTACTGATACTAATTTTTTCGGAGAATCATCTTGTCCCTTTAAATCAATATCTGGGATCTCTTTTTCCACTACATTCATTCGACTCTTTTATTCTATGTGTTTTTAATTGAAAAATAAAATGTTGAAGAGTATTATAAGTTTTTCATTCTTGGATCTAAAGCGTCTCTTAAACCATCACCAAATAACATAAACCCTAATACTGTTATAAAGATCATAAAACCTGGCCATAAAGCCGCCCAAGGGGCATTAATCAGTTGTGATCTTGCGATATTGACATCATTTCCCCATTCTATCATTACTGATTGATTAAATCCTAAAAATGAAAGCCCTGCTAGACCTAAAATAACTCCACCAATGTCAAAAGTGAACGAGATTATTATTGGTTGAATACAGTTAGGGAGTATGTGTCTAAACATAATTCTCCAGTTTCCAGCACCTGCAACTCTTGCTGCTTCTACATAAGGTAGTGATCGAGTCTGTAATACGTTTCCTCTAATCAATCGAGCATAATATGGAATTCCCAAGAATCCCCATACTAGGAGAATTATCTCGATATATGGACCATAAATCGCAATAAAAACTAGAGAGAGAATTAAACTTGGAAATGCTAAGAATATATCACAAACTCTCATTATTAATGAATCGATCCACCCCCCGTAATAGGCAGCAATGACTCCAAATATAACTCCTCCAATAACACTTATGGAGATTGACGGTAAAGCAATAGTTAGCGAGGTTCTCGCTCCATATATTAATCTTGATAAAACATCTCCGCCTAATACTGTTTGTCCTAAAGGGTGTTCTGGAGAGGGGGGATCCCATGAACCAGGATGAGTTGACAATGCATCTGCAAAAGTTTGAGGAGCAATCCATGGACCAAATATGGCTAAAGTAATAATGAAAAGGATAATGCAAATCCCAATTATAGTTAGAACATTCTTCATTCTAGGCATAAATTTTCTCTTGCTTATACTGCGTTCATATTCGAATTCTCTCAGGGATAATTCTTCAAATCTTGAACCAGGTACAAGAAGAAATTTAGTGTTTTTAAAAGTCCATGAAATGATTCTTCGGGAAATACTTACTTTTTCTTCCTCTACTTCCTTTAATTCTATTAATTCTAATTCTTCCATTTTTTTCAAATCCATTTTTTTTAAACTATTTTAAAAAATTTTATGTATATCTTATTCTCGGATCTAGTACAGCATAAATAACATCAGTTAATAAATTCGCAACAATAAATATTATTGTTATAAGAAATACTAGCGCATTCATTAACCAATACTCACCAAGTGTGATCGCTGCTATAAATAATGTACCAATTCCATCTAAATTAAATGTAGTTTCAGTAAGCACCGCACCTCCTAAGAGCCCTGCAATACTTAATCCTATAATGGTTACAGTGGGGATTAGAGCATTTTTTAAAGTGTGTTGGTGTATCACTACTTTCTCTTTGCATCCTTTAGCTCTTGCTGTTCTGACATAATCCTGTTCTAACACTTCTAGCATACTTGAGCGGGTTTGTCGCGTAAAGGATGCAAGGTATATAAACGACAGGCAAAATACTGGTAACACTAGATGCCAAACATAATCACCAATTTTATACCATTCACCCGATATCAATGCATCTATCATATAGAACCCCGTAATAAATGGAGGTTCTGCATAAGCAGGTGTTTTATAACCACTTGATTCGAAGACGGGTATTTTCCAAGCTAATGAATATTGAAGTAGCATCCCAAGAAAAAATACTGGAAAAGAGACACCTACTAGAGAGAAACCTCTAACAATTGTATCTGTGGCTTTATTTCTATGAGTTGCTGAAATTACTCCAGCTTTAACTCCTACATATGATGCGATTACAATTGAAAAAATTGTAAGATCGATAGTTCTAGGTAATCTCTGCACAATCAAACCCCAAACAGGTTGATTTCTAGACATAACAACAGAAACACCCCAGTTGCCAGTGAACAATTCACCAATATATCGAAAATATTGAACAATAATTGGATCACAAAGTCCGAGACGGCACATCATTTCTTCATACAGTCCCTCTGAGGGGTTATGTACTCCAGCAGCAGCTAAACGAGCAGCAACAGGATCTATTGGCATCATTCTAGAAAGAATAAAAGTAAGAGTTAAAACTCCTATTAAAACAGGAATCATAATGATTAATCTTCTTATCATATATTTGAGTAGACTCATAATTTCTTATACCTCCTTATTTCAAATATAATTTTTTTAATTCTTTTCGTTTTTCTTTTATAACAGATGCTAAAATGGCAGCTAATAGATTAGTACATAATAAGGTAAGAATTGTTAAATAGCCCTCAATAGTTATAAAATAAATGTATATGACACTAATGTCGAAACCGAAAAGAATCCAATACCAAAACCAGGAGAGAATCATAATTCCTGGAATAAGCCAAAGACTGTTTCTAATTGCATATTCAAAGAAACTTTCTCTTGATGCCATTATAAAAACAATTGCGAATAAAATTATAAAGGAAAAGAAACTCCTTGGATGAAATAATACTTGATATAAAAATATTAATTCTTCCCTTATTTGCATAACTGCTCCAGATGCAATATCAATCTTTGGAAATACATTACAAATATATCCAAAGAATATAAAATATAGTAAAATCAGCGCTAAAATAAAATTTCCTTGTCTGCCAATTTCAATTTTAGTAACTTTCATAAAATCGACTTAAAATTAAAAATAATTGTGTAACTCAATTAAAATTAAACATATCAATAAATGATCCTTTATATAATTATTCCAACACAACCGTAAATTATCATGTTATTAAGAATTTTTTGAGGTGGTAAGAATATATTTATATAATTAAAAAATAAAGTATGGCATTATTATTAATTAAAAAAGCATATTGATTTATCTTAAAGCACATTTCCTTATTTTTAAATGATTTTAATTAGCAATTTATTTTTAATTTGAATATTAAATCTATTTAAATTAGTTATTATAAAATTTGAAAATGTTCTACTTGATCTTATTTTTTATCTCAATTTATAGAACTAGAGTATAGAATATTTCCTTTAATGCTTGAATATCTAGCTTTCATATTTATTGTTTATAAATAATTTCAATTAAAAGAAGTTTGATGACTTAAAGGCGAGATACGAATTGTAGAGGGATGCAGGATTGATTAGGGCTTAGAATTTCCTTAAAAAAGTAAAAATAAAAAAAAAAAGTTAATATTTCAAGTTATTCTTCAATAACTCACTTTAAAATTCAACTATATATACATAGAAGAACATTCAAGTGTATTCAAACTGTTGTACAAAACCCCTTGTAAATACGCAGCGTGGACATAAGTTTGTAAGCTAGCAAACAGAACGCCGTGAGGCCATTTATACTCATGAGGAGGTGTTCTTGCCTCATAAAGATAGGATTGAATGTGCATATAAATTTGTCGTCTTAAGTTTACATCTGGTTGTGCTGAAGCTTGTTCGAATAATGTTTGAAGATATGGATCATTCACGTGAGCAAAGTTAGAGTGAGAAACATTGTTGAATAATGGATCAAGCATGTTAAATGCGTCAAGGTAATCAGGACACCAACCAATATAGGAGATTTCCATATCCCATGGGTGATTCTCACCTGTATCGAGATAATCTCCCCATGTCCTAATTACTTCGAAAGTATCAACTCCAATAAGACCAAAAGTTTCATCCATATTCTGATTCATTCTCATATTATTAACAGAACCATAATGTCTATTTAATTGAACAGTTCTAAAGGAAGCTGCAGTCCATAAACCTTCATCAGTTCCAGGATAAGCTGTATCCCATCCAACTCCATAGCCCATTTGTTGCATTAATGTTCTAGCTCTGGTTATATCAGTATCAATAATTTGTACTGAAGCGTTATGACCAGGCATTAAGCGTGGTACAGCAGGAGGACCTCTGACAACAGAACTTTGATAAATTTCATCAATAATGTATGTATAGTTTACAGCATATTGAAGTGCTTCTCTCCATGTAACATTCAATCCACCAGCATAATTAGGATTCTCACAGTACATCTCTAAGTAGAAGTAGCATAAGCCTTCTCCAAATCGATTAACTATATGAGCGGCACTTTCATTGAATGTCTCGAGATTTTCTGGTAATGCACCTTGCAAGTAATCAACCCTCAAGGCAAGCATGTCCATATTTCTCGTAATATCATCTTCGTTTATATCGAATACTAATAATTCTGCCCATGGAAGGGTTCCCCAGTAGCCCCAGTAGCCCCATTGATTTGTATCATCAAATCTTTCATATCTTACTTCAACATCATACATGTAACCAATATATCGGAAAGGTCCAGTCCCAACTAAGGTTCCAGTCGTTAGATCTAGGTAAGTATATCGAGGAGTAGCTTCAGGAGAGAGTATAGCTCCTGCTGTGTAAGTCATTAAATCTAAGAAAGGAGCAAAGGATTGGTTCAATATAAAGGTAACATGCCACTGATCATTTGCATAAAAATCTTTTATGATTTGTGTTACGCCATCAGAGAACCAGTATAATGATACTGGAAACATTACCCAAGAGGTTGCATTATCAGGAAGATCTCCTGTATAATTGGCGAACCAAGTTAACCTATTGAAGTTCCATATTACATCAGCAGAATCAAAAGTTGTATTGTCATGGAATAATACACCTTGTCTGAGCGTAAAGGTGATATTATCATAATTTGCACCATTCCATTGCCAACCTGTGGCAAGTACGCCCATTATTTGATAATCAGGGTGAGTAGATAAATTATAAGCAACTAAATTTTCAACAACTTGGTGTTGTACATTATAAGATGGAACATCCCATGTATCAACAGGATCAATTGTATCTGGATTGGAAGCATAACCTATAATGATTGTGTTCACTCCTGGTGGAGGTGCTACTTGGACAAAACCAGCCATGATAGCAAGAATAACGTTACCCACACCAGAGGCTGCAAGTACAACAGCTAAGATAATTATAGCTAAATTTTTCTTTTCCATTTCCATATTAAATTCACTAAAAATCTGTAATTGATTTTTTATTTTTAATAGATTAGTTGTTAAATATGTTTTTAAATTCGTAAACTTATAAGTTTTATCTTTTTTTTTTCATTGTTTTATAAAATCCTATTACATATTTTTACAATGCATCTCATTTTTAAATCCTAAATTTCTAAAATTTGTTTCTTGAAATTGCTTAAAGTTTAATTTACTCTATTAATTTTTTATGTACTCCTTACATGATTTTGTATAACGCTTCTTGTTCGAAATTTTAGAAAATTCAGAAATGGGAATAAAATGGGACAGAAATTCAAAATGGAAGTATTTCAATAATTTTATCGAAATAAAAGGAAAAGAATAGAATTATAAATAAAATTATAGCAGCAATAATAATCCCCTTATCAAAAAAAGCACGCTCAGCATTGCGTGCGATATCAGGTTTAGATGAGGTTAAATACATATATCTCATGATTATATAAAGTGAAATTGGAATTGTGAAAATAACAATATATTCATACAGAGCAACAGGTGTATCTAATTCAAAATTTATTATTAGATAAAGTGAATATGTCATAAATAAAGCTCCTGCAATTATAACATGAAATCGATCTAATAATGTAAGGGAATATTGATCATATACCCTTTTATGATCGATTGCTTTGTCTTTTCCAAGCAACATTAAGTCTCCTTTTCTTTTAGCAATACTTAAGAATAGAGCTATCTCAAATATGGCTAAAAATAACCACGCGGAGACATATTGCTCTATTATCACGCATCCTGCTAGAGCTCTCCATAAATATCCTGTAGATAAAATTAATATATCAATAAAAGCATAATTTTTAAAAATGTGATTATATAATTGACCTGTTATAATTATTAATATAATCATTATAATTAGTCCCAAATTTGGCAGAATAAAGATTAACATGAAAATAGAAATTGCTGCTAAAATAATTAATAATAAAACTGCAAGATAGACTGGTAATTCACCAGAAGCGAGAGGTTTTTTCCTTATTTTTTCTGGATGTGATTTGTCATATTCAATGTCTTTTAAATCATTAATTATATAATTAAATGATGAGGCAAAACATAATAATATAAATCCAATAATTAAATCTAAATACAGAGTTGCCTCAAACATCATTCGACTAAAGAAAATCCCCACAAATATCATGATATTTTTATAATATTGCCTTACTCGTAAAAGATGAAGAATATTTTTTATTTTACTTGCCATAATTAACCTTTTGAAAGACTCATTAATATTAAATTTTATTAAGTTATAATAATTCTTTCTGGTTTAATTTTCCTTAAAATTTTATATCCTATACGACTGGTCAAACTTGTTTCTGATTTTATTTGGACAGTAGCACTTTCGTATTCAAAGCTTATTGTCTCTATTTCCTTGTAAGGAATTATTATTTGCTTTTCAAATATATTTATAAAATAAATTAAGTCTTTGTTATTTTTTTTAATATTTGTGCCATTTTTTTCTACCATTATTTCATTAATATAACCAATTTCTAGATTATTCACAGGTTTTTTAAGGTAGATATAAGTCAAAATCTTTTTCTTAGATAACCATTTTATAACATTAATTTCAGATTCCCGATAAATTGGACTCCTACTTAAATTTAAATAAATTTTTTTTGGTCGAATTATTAAGTCATTAAGAAGATAATTTGTAGATTTCTCGTCAGAGTTTTCAAAAGTAGAAATTTTTATTTGAAAATCATCTAATTTGTCATTTGGGATAATAGAAGTGCATTTAGCTACTTTTAATTCTCCTTTTGTTTTTAAAAAAATATCACTATTTTTAAGATCTTTAATTATAGAAACGGAAAATGGAAGTTTTGTTTTTGAAATTACTTTTTGAACCTTATTATTATTTTTATCAGAAAAAATATACCATCCATCTTTATTATCTTTATTCAGTTTAATCTCATCTAATGTTAATTTATCATCTTTGTTGAAGAAATATGAAACATGCAATTGAAACTGTTTACGAGAGTATAATGTTGAATTCAAAATTTCTTTTTGATTTGTTTTAAAATTTTGGATGATGCATCGATCTGAATCTATAATATCATCGAAAAATTGAACATCTTCTAATTTGCCAATAATAATTTCATCTGTAATGAGATTTTTAAAAACAAAATCTTTTTGAATATCAAATGTATATAATTCCTTCCTTTTAAGATGCATCATCAAAGAAGAAACATCATTTATTTCAAATAATTCTTTAAATTTTTGATTTGCTATGATTTTAAATTTTTCTCTCGCTTCTTCGAATTTTTGGCCATATTTTTTTTGCTTTGATTTTTTCCAACAAATAAAAGGAAGGACTGCTTCTTTACTTGGCTTTAAATCATTACTTAATATAGCAGCAATTCTAAAATAGCTAGGGGGATGTGAATTAATTAGATTTGCAAGAAGTGATGTTCTTGATGCTTTAATCATTGAGGAATTTAAGTATTTTGCAGTATTCATATAATCTAAGAGTTTGTTGTCATTTGTTATTTTTTCTTCACTTAATAACATAGTATTAAATCCTACTTCGCGTCCAGTTGAATAGAAACTTTCTAAGTTGTAAAGAGCTTTAGCAAGTTCATTTGCATATCCAGATTTCTTTGTTATTAAATCTGCTTTCCCTTCTAAAACTCTAACAAATATAAAAAGGATTGCATATATGCCTAAGTTTAAAAATATAAAATATATCATTGGAATTTGTGGATTTCCAAAGGTATAATCATATAAGGTAGCAGGAATACCAAGTAACATTCTTATGATTAAATCGGCTGATGTTATCAATGTTAAAATTAAGGTATGTTTTCCTTTAGTATGTGCTAATTCATGCGCTAAAATACCTTTCAATTCATCTTTAGGAATTTCTTTAATATCCGGGGCAATAATTGTAATTCTTTTGTCAAATATAGAACCATAAGCCATTGCATTTAAAATGGGATATTTTCCAAATCCAACTTTTACTTTACCTTTAATACCAATATCAATTTTTATTTTATCAACAATTCTTAATAGTTTTTCATCTTTTACCTTATGAATTCCTAATAACTTATCTAAAATAAATCCGGATAAAAAATATATTACCCAATTAACTGCAATTAAAATGATATATATATTCATAAAAAAATTGAGAATATTAGATTCATTAGAACCGAATGGGGTGGTTAAGATAAAATTTAAAGGAGTATATTGGTTAATAAACACAACTACTAACCAAGCTATGATGTAAAGAAAAAGAGTTAAGTATTCTGGACTCATAAATCGCCAGACAACAATATACTTCCGGCCAAATAATAGGAATCCGAGAATAAGGATGATCCAAAATGAAAATGCAAAACTAGTATTAATGTAAAATGGATTTCCTAAATAATAAGAAAACAACCCAGCAACAAAAATAACATTATAAGTTACAAGAGAGATAATTAATATTTTGTTAATTACTGGATAATCTCTTAACTCAAATATCCCAATCCATAAATATATTGAGAAAGCGCCCATTATTGAAGTTAAAAAGTCTTTTGAAAAGAAAAAGATAATAAAAAAGAAAAAGAAAATTGCTACAATATCGCTCAATTCACTTCTCTTACCATTTTTTGCCCACTGATAGAATTCTTCAATACTTAATAAATACAATAAAAGAGTTATTAGGAATGTCCAATCAGTAACTAGTGTTAACAAACTGAATTTGAATATAATTAGATTTAATAATAGAAAAATCCCAATCGAACAAAGGAAATAAATGATTAAAAGAAAATATCTAATTCTTTTCTTCAAGGAGAATACCTTTTTATGTATTGAGTTCTTTTTTTTTCATTTTTTCAATTTCTCTCCAAAAATATTTGATAGTTAATAAGTACCATATCAACAATATTGGAATCACCAAGAGAAGGGAGATTAATAGATTAATTGGAATTCTAATTATTCCAAGATCAATGTCAGCAAAAGGAAGGGGCATAATCACTGCTTCAATGATTATTAGAAAAAGAATAAGAGAAACTAAAAGAATTATCATTAAGGCAATTATTCCTCTAATTCTAGGGAATTTATATAAAATTATAATGGTAGGTGCTAAAAGAATAACTAAAGTAATAATCAAAATGAATATGCTAAAGTTTCCTTCAGTAAATTGCATTAATAATACAGAAATAATAGAAAAAAAACCACAGATTAATGAAATTGAATAAAAATTTTTTACTAATTCCGGTTCTGTTAAGGGCCCCTTTGCTAATATTAACCTAGGTAAAGTTAATACCGCATCTTTTTGATCTGAAGCTTTAATTTTATCATCTTCAAGTAGGATAATGTCTTCCTTGCTTTCTCTAATATCACTACTCTCAAAAAAACCACGAACAGAATAGATATAATAAAAACTATTAAATATATGTACTAAAAGAGCACAAAATGTAGCAACTTCTAATGATCCAAACAGCATTATACAGGCGATCATTGCTCCCATACTTAATGTACCTATATCTCCGGGGAATATTTTCGCAGGATATTTATTGTATAAGAAGAAAGGAATTAAGATCGCCATAACCGGGATTGTAAAAATCACTGCTTCAGCAGAATTCCAGATTAATCCGCATATAAATAAAAAAACAACAGCAATTAAACATGTTCCTGAACCTTCACCATTATATCCTTCCAGCATATTTACTGTATTGGTAAAAACAGCTACTATTAAAGGGACTAAGAACGGATAAATTATTGTTAATCTAGTTCTATCAAGGAAGGGAATAGCTGGAGAAGAAATGGTTATAAACCCAAAAATATTTGCTAAAAAAATAATAATTCCTGAAAGTAGTGATAAAATTATCTTATATCTTGACCTCAATTTTTTTATATCATCGATAAGACCTACTGCTCCCGCTATGAGTACTGTGAGAAGAAAAATTAAAGTTTCCTCAAAAAAACTTGGAAAGAAAAGAAATAATAAAATAGCGCAAAGACTAAAACCAAGGACTATGCTAATACCTCCAGATTCAGCAACTTCTGGCTTAGCATTTTTATGAATGTCATATCCTACATGCTTTTTCTTTTTCATAAATTCTATTGTATAAGGTATTAAAAAATAAGTAAATAAAAACCCAGCGAGGAATATAATAACTAAAAAAAAGATTTCAAAGAAACCCCAATTCAAGTCGGATAGAGGAATCATAATCAAGAAAAATTAAAATGTTATTATATTTCATTTAAAGCATAATTTTATGATGTAAAAAAGAAATATATGAAATATTAAAATCTTTTTATTTTTTTCGACATACATAGAGTTATCACCCTTTATTGACAAGAAAAGAATCTATCATAAAAGTATATATTTCATAATATATTAACTAAAGAAAATGACTACAGTTAGTCTTTTAGAAGTATTCTTATTCGGATTATCAGTTGGAATTGCTCCCTGTATCTTATTAATGTTAAGTGCTTTTGGCACCTCACTGATATTAATTGAAGAAAAGGGGAAATTCATTCGAATCTCGATTGGATTAATCACAGGTATACTTTTAACATATCTTATTATTTCTATTATATTTATCTATTTTACTATTTTGATGGAAAACCTTTATATCTTCTTGAAGTATATCTTCGCTGGTATATTAATTGTTATAGGAATATGGCAAATCTTGGAATGTAGGAAAGAAAAAAGTAGAATTTTTGGTACACCTGAAAAGATAAAATTGGTCTTAAAGGATTTTATCGAAAGGAATTCTGGTTTTTATGCATTTTTGGTTGGTATTATATTTGTTCTGATTAAATTTCCATGTTCTGCTCCTATTTATGGATATTTATTAGTAAATCTAATTGCAAATCCATTACTTTATGTTTACATAATGGTGTATTTAATTGGAGTGATATTACCAACTATTTTGATATTAATTTTATTTAGATTAGGATTAGAATCATCAAAATTTAATGATTTTAGATTGAAATATCGTACTCATTTAAGATTTTTTAGCGGCGCGCTTTTAATTTTTTTATCAATTTATCTTTTAATTTTTTAAAATTCTTACTTCAATCCCCCAATTCGTATAGTATAAACCTTAATTTCTATATAATTAAGTAGTTTTTAAAGTTAATAGACACTTTTTTACATTAAATTTTAGTAATCTTAATAAATATTTAGGGAAAATTGATTCTTTGAAAAAAGAGTTAATAAATGTAAAATATGTTAATAATATCAAAACCTTGGCAGGGTTGTCCTCTTGCAACTAAAATTTTTTTACAAGACTCATCCAATTGATATTTTTTCTTTTATATTAATTTGTAATTCAGATATTTCAATTTTTTCTCCAATTGGTTGAATATATCGGTGTCAAATAGGAAGATCACAGTCACCAGGATCTCCACCACCTCCACCGCCGCCGTCTCCATCATCATTATCATCAATTGTTATAACTGGATTCGTAATTGCAATTGCTACAGAAATAGCAATTGTTACTAATGCGGCAGTACTAAGTATTATGAAACCCGCTTTTCTGAGTGTAGTTTTCCTTTTCCATTTAGATTTTAACATTAAGATCTTCACTTTTATATTGGGTTATATTTTATCTTTCGATAGATAACTTAATAAATTTAACTTTTATCGCTTTTTTTTGTTTGAAAATAATGAATTATTATATTATTCTGACTATTTTAAAAACGTGAGGAAAAATAATAGCCCGGCACGGATTCGAACCGTGGTCACGGGGTTCAAGGCCCCAGATGCTTGGCCATTATGTTCGATATATTAAAGATATACCGAGCTACACCACCGGGCTCTCTTTTTATGGGATCACATTATAATGATACGTTAAAAGGTTTTAAATCTTGTTTTAAAAATTCTTCATCTAATAAATGTTTGTTTGTCTTTAGAAATTTAATATCTTTTTCTTTATCTCGATATTGATCAGGTAACATTTGAGGGATAGTATCTATTATTGGGTACCAACGATTACATTTTTTACAGTATAATATACCTGATTCGATTTCTATTTCCAATTTTATTTTATTTATCAGATATAACTCAGGATATATATCTTCAATTTGATACAATTCAGTTTTTTGAGAAAAATCCATTAATTTAGGTTTGATAATAGATTTTATTATATCAAGACATTTTTTACTTAATTTGTTGGTAGTTCTATCAAAAATATTATCCATTTCCTTTATGCTCAAAAGAGTCTGCTTTAAATAATTTTCTATTGGTTTTTTTTCTATAATGATATTATCGTTTATTACCAATCTTCCATTTTCTTGATTTATTTCAATTATTTTGTCTTCTTTAATAATATCAATATTTCTGTTCTCAAAAGTGTCTATAAATTTAGTAAAATCTTCCATTTTAGTTTCAAAAGAAAAAATATATAAATTTAGTGGGAAGAATTTATCAATAGGACATGCTAATATATCAAATAACCAAGGTTTCATAAATTCTTAAATCACATATAAGAATATAATTTTTCTATAAAAGATAACTTTTTAATTGTTGGAGTAATTTATCGATAGTCCTATCAATTTTTCTTTCTCTTTTCTTGAAATCATCTGATAATTTTAAATAAGCTGCTCTAGAAGGTAATCTTCCTCTTTTATATCGAGATTCTAAAAGATTCAAGCTATCTTTAACGCTAATTCTCTCAGCTTCTAATACATCTAATTTTTTCACAATGTTTTCAAAAGTTTCACCAGTTTCTATCAATGCTTTTTTAAAAGGAAGTATTTCTTTTTGTATTTCTTCTATTTTCAAAGTATTTTTATCTAAAATATTTTTATAATTCTTCTTTGCCATTTTTTTTCTTTTAGCATCTTCTTCAGATTGTCTAATTTCAAGAATTAAAGCGTTTTTTTCTTCATATAAGGAATAATATTCTCGAATTTCATCAAATGGTATAAGATCTCTTGTTATAACACCAATATCTTGCTCTTTTTTTGTTATTTTAACAATTAACACAAATAATGAAGCAATTAAAGAGATAATTATAGTAAAGATAATAGGTCTCAGAAATAAATTAAATAGATCTATAGTGAATGTAAATTGTATTACTTTCATGTCTTCAGGTGTAAGAAACTCAGAATGATACATAAGCACCGTAGTTCCTCTAGTATTTTCAATAGAAATTGGGATGTTGGTTATTGAATTTATCTCATAACACCCATCAATAATTAATCTAATTGTTTGTTCTCTTATTAAATACTCAAATTTTGTTGTTAATAAATCAATTTGAATTGATTCTTGAAACCAATTTGCCGAGAAATAGTTCTCAAATGGTAAGTAATATTCTAAGTTAAATCTAAATGAAGTATTTGGGTTTAATTTAATTCTATTTGATTCAATTTGATAAAATAAATCAATATTTAAATCAATTCGGTCGGATTTCTTATCAATTGTCACTTTTTTTATTTCTCCTAAGCTATCTGAGACATATATTGCTTTGGCATCACGAGGAACCTTCATTTCTAAAATACTGTATTCTATTATCCCTAAATTCTTGATTAAAATATCATCCTTTACCCTTATAATACCCCAAGGTGAAATAAATATATCACGATTTAATTCAATTATTTCCATTTTGGTAAGTTGATCATGAACAAAACTAACTTCAACAAGTTTTTTATCACCTAAATTTTCTAAAAATGGCGCCATAAAATCGTCTCCCACTTCAAGTCTGATGAAATCATAATCATATCTAATAAAAAAATACTGAGGATTCACAAAACCCCATCCTCCTTCTAAATTTGCAGCTCCTTCAGGTAATAAAAAAACACTTTGTATGTCTCCTTCAGCTTTATACGGTAAAATTGGAAAAACCAAACCAAAATAAGAAATGGACTGTTTTTCTATTGGTAAATAGGATAAAAATTCCTTATAATATTGGATGAACATAATTGTTTTTGACTCCTGTGGCAAAAGGGGCGAATCGAAATATATAGTTATCATTTCGTAATTATTCATTATCATATTCGAACGTTCTGCTAGTAATGTACCTTGGTCACTTCTAATAGCGTTATAATAAACTAATTCATCAGATAGATATAATGGAATTCCGAATAAAATCGATGAAAGAGGATTATTATTTAGATTTTTAACTGTTAATTTATCTTCAAACCTGATTAAACCATAACCACTTATGTTTACTTGCCTGTCTATTTGTGTTATTAAAACATTCTCAGTGCCTTCTAGACCAGTTGAATATTTTGGGTTTTCAATACTGTTACTTATGTGATTTATTTGAGTTAATTTTGGAATTAAGAAAACATTGATGATAAGTATGAAAAACACTATGAAAATTAACAAACCTTTGTTTATCTTCGACATCGTAAAAATTATCTTTATGAAATTATCTAAGAAAAATGAAAATAATTTATAAAGATTTATTAAATCTTAATTTTTAAATTTTAAGTAAAAAATTTTATATTTTTTTGGTTATTTAGATATTAATATAATCTGTAGTTTAAATTAAAATCGATCATGTCGTCTCGTCGAACTCAGTCAAGGCGTAAAAAAAGAAGAAGTGGAAGTGCTCCAATGCCACTTGGAGGGGCAGGACTGATGAGATTCTTTGAAGATAGCTCAATTGGTATTAAAATAGGACCTGTAAGCACGATTATATTATCTGTCTCATTAATCATAATAGTACTATTAGCCCATTTAGGTGTATTTAATTGGTTATTCACTCCAGGTGGGGGATAATACTATTTACAAGTATATATCTATAATAATTAACTTTAGACATTTTTTATTATATGAAAATTTCAGAATTTCAAAATTTAATTAAGGATATTTATATAATTCGAGATAAAGAGAGGGGTGTTAAATCTACTTTCATTTGGCTAATAGAGGAAATTGGAGAGCTAGCGCAGATTTTAAAAAGTAGTGTAATTGATAAAGAAAGTGTTTCAGAAGAATTAGCAGATGTCATTGCTTGGACAAGTTCATTAGCAAACTTATTAAATATAGATCTTGAACTTGCTTTATCTACTAAATACCCTAATATGTGTATTAAGTGTAAATCTAATCCGTGTATTTGTAAGGATTAAAAAGTCTATTTATGATCTCAAAGAATAAAAATTATGCTTTAAAGAAAATCCTGTAATTTATCAAATATTTGAAAAAAAAGCCTATCCCTATAATAAAGATTTTAATAATGAAATCATTTTAGTGCTTACCATGAATCTGTCTGGTAAAAGAATTTGGATAGATATTGAACAACCAAAAACAGCTGTAATGTTTAACTCATTAATTAAAATGTTTGAAAAAGAAGAATCAGACTTATTAATTACAGCTCGAGATTATGATTCAACTTATCAAATTTTAAATGACAATAGAACAAAATATAGAAAAATTGGAAAACATGGAGGAGAAAAACTAGAAGATAAACTGAAAACATACATCGATCGCCTAAAACAATTATTTCCTTTAATTAATAAGTTTTTACCAGATTATTTTGTAACTTTTTTATCGATAGAAGGTACGAGAATTGCCTATGGTTTACAAATTCCTTCAATAGGGATTAATGATGAGCCCCGCAATAAACCTGTATGTAAATTGATACATCCTTTTATTGATAATATCATTACCCCTGAATGTATTCCCAAAGAATGGTATATAAACCTTTATGCTGATGAAGAAAAAATTATCCGTTACAATGGACTTGATGAGGTTGCATGGCTTTCAGAATATGTCCCTAATCCTGATATTCTTGAAAAATTTGATTTAGAAAAAGGAAAGTTCTTAATAATGAGAACTGAACCTACACACGCTTCATATTTTATTGATAAACTTAAACCCGAAGAAACTCAAATAGGTAAGTTTTTTCATCCTATTTTTAAAGAATTTCCAAATTATAAATATTTCCTCTTAGTTCGTTCAAAGAAGCAAGAAGAGTTTCTTTCAAAAAAACTTAAATCTCTTGATGAAAAGAACAATATTATTATTACCCAATATTTACCCAATTTAGATAATCTATGCTTCTATGGAGCTTTAATTATTAGTGGAGGGGGAACTATTGTGAGGGAATCAAGTTTATTAAATGTCCCAAGTATAGAATTTTTTCCCGGAGAATCTGCTCCACAAGAAAAATTCTTAATGAAAAAAGGATTTCCCTTGGAGCATATTCGAGATCCAGATCAACTAATTGAAAGAGCTATAGATATCCTTAATCAGGGGCCTAAACCAGATAGATTTAAGATAAGTTCATTTAAAGAAAAATTAAGCCAATTTGAAAATCCTATTAAAATTTGTTTTGAATACGTCAAGAAAAGGCTAGTGAACAATTCTTGATCCTTTCTATGAATCTAAAGATAGTTCTTCATAAAAATCAGAATAATCATAAAAAAAAAATATTTTTTATAATTTTATGTATTATAAACAAATTTATGATAAATAGACTCAAGTTTTTTTCCAACTTCATCCCAAGTATATCTTTTAATGAATTGTTGAGCTTTATTTATTAATATCTTCCTTCTTGAGTCATCTTTCAACAAATCCACTATTTCTTTTCCTAATTTTTGAGGATTTCTAGGAGGAACAAAGATAGCATTATCTTGTAAAACTTCCTTATATGCTGCTATCGATGAACAGATGACAGGTGTTCCACAAGCAATTGCTTCGATTGGAGTTAATCCAAATCCTTCAGAAGCATAAGAATAGGTCACAAAAACATCCCCCATTGAAAAATAAATAGGAATTTCTTTTTCAGACACAAATCCCACAAAATAAATATCTTTATATTTTCGTTTCCATTCTTGATAAATTCTTTCCATTGCAAAATCTGGTTTACCACCCATAACTAAATTAAGATTAGGAATCTCCTTTTTTGCTAACTTATAAGCTTTTATGATATCATTTACTCCTTTATATTTTGCTATACGGCCTATATATAAAACAACCGGACCTTTAATTCTGAGTTTTTCTTTTAATTTTTGAGCCTTCCTTGTGAGGGGTACATATTTATCCTCAACTGCGGAATAGAGATTAAAAATCTTATTAATATCAACATGAGGTATATAATATTTAATTTCCCTCCTAATTGATTCAGAACATGTTGTAATGTAGGTTGATTTATTAACTGAATATTTAATAAGAAACTTTTCCATTGGAATTTTAGTGAATCTAGTCTCAAACGGACCCAAATCGTGAATTGTTGATATGAAACGCTTCTGATTAGCTAAAATAATAGGTAAAACCCCTTTAGGGCTATTTCCATGAATAAGATCAAAATAATGGCTCTTAAGATATTTAATCGCCTGTAAATTAAATTGAGGAGCCCAGAAAAAACGCTTTCTCACAATATTTATTTGAAAAATATCTGGATCTGAAAACTCAATATTCCATTTGGCTGTAACTAATTTTACATCATGACCTTGATTTTTTAAATAATTATAAATTCCAGTAAAAAATTTAGCTGCTCCATCTTGAGAATCAGGAGCAAAAGTTAAGGAAACAAGACAAATTTTTAATTTTTCCATTGTATCATATTCAATTTCTTTTTAATAGTCTTATTCATAAATTTCAAGTTAATTGCTCAAATCCTTCTTCAGTTATTAATACTGTTTCTTCTATTTGGGCTACATAAACACCTTTTTTTTCTGATAAGACGTAGTGAGTTTGCAATTTTCCCTGTTGTATTAATTCTTGTAAACCAAAAGCTACTCCTAGTCTAAATTCCTTAGCTAACCATCTCTCAGCAAATGGTAATGTTTTATAATTTTTATTAACATAACCTAATATCTGCTTGGAAGTTTTTCTACGTAATGGTACTCTCCCAGCGTAAGGATTAATTTCATAAATATATGAATATTGTGTGTTATGAACCGATCCTTCACCAGTACTAGCAAAAATTTCAATTGAAAAAACCTCACCAACTTCCATTATATCCCCGCCTTGGGTTCCTAATTCTGGAAGTTGCTTTTTACCATGAACCGTCCACCTTTCAATCTGATGTCCTCCTAATTCTCTAATTGGATTATATTTAAATCCTTTAATAATATCCTCAATCTTTTTGCCAATATCTCTTGTATTAGTTTTAGGTTGTGTGATCATTTTTGCGGCATCAAGAGCAACCTCAGTAGCTTGGATAATATTTTCGAGTGATTCTTCTTCATTAAAATTCACAGAGAAAGCAGTATCAACAATATAACCATTTATATGAACTCCTAAATCGATTTTAACCAGATCTCCCGCTTCAATTTCTGTTCCATCATCTTTAATTGGAGAAGTATAATGAGCAGCAATATTATTTATACATAGATTTACTGGAAAAGCACAAAAACCTTCTAATTCTTCAATTTTTGCTTCAGTTTCTGTTATTAAATCAAATACTTTTGCTCCTACTTTGATTTTTGGTTTAATATACTTCTTTACATCTTGAGCAATTTTTCCCGCTCTTTTAAGAGATTCAATTTTTTGTTTTTCTTCTTCTTCTTTCTCTAACTCTTCTTTACTTTTTTCTTCTTGAGTTTCACTTTTTAAATTTTGATTCTCAGTCATTAAAATTACTAATACGGATTTTGATAAAAATATTTTTTAAATAAGTATTAACTTTATTAATAAAGTTAACATTAAAATTAGATCAAAAATAAAAATAAAAATACTATTAATATATTATTATCTTATTAGATCATTAACTCATTATTATTTAAGTTGATAAATCTTTGAGCGAAAACATCAGCGAACTCATCGATCTCTTAAGGCGAATGGAAGCCGTTAACTCTGACATTCAAGGTTCTGCAATTGTTAGCGTACAAGGCTTACCTATCTGTTCTGTTCTTGCGAGAGATGTGAATGATGGGATCGTAAGTGCAATGAGTGCAGCAATCCTTAGTGTTTCAGAAAGAGCAGTAGAAGAACTTGCTCGTGGAGATTTAAAACGGATTCTTATAGAGGGTGTTGATGGAATAATAATTTTGTCAAAAGCAGGTGAAAATGCAATTTTATGTACTTTAGCAAAATCCGACGCTTCATTAGGTATGGTTTTCTTAAATATTCAAAGCGTTTCTAAAAAAATTGCAGAATTATTAGATTAATCGAATTATAAAATTTTAGTTTTCTTATGCAAAGTTTTATTTTCTTGCATTTCCTTTGACTTGATAGCTTAATTATGATATCAAATCAACTTTTTTTTGAATTTAAGTCAGAATTATTGAAAATAAAAGATAAAAAAAAACGGGAAAATTCTTATTATGAGAAACTTTCAAAGTGTTTGAAATCTGGACAATTTAAAACTTTTGAGTTATTAGTTGATAGTTCTATAGATTTTAATATTTTTCTTGACATATTTCGTATCCCAAATCGATTTGATATCATTTCAAAATTACTATTAAATTGTACAGATAAAATATCAAATGGATATCACACTTCCGCATTAGGAGAGATTATAGAAATATTAAGATTTTGTAATAAATTTAGTTTATTAGAAAAAGAATTAAACGAATTAGATGAGCAGATTCTTAATAATTTCAAGAAGAAAGAGGAAAATAAGTTATTTATATTGAATTTAAATGATTTATTTGGTAAGATATCAAATTCGTTTATATTATATGTTTATGAAGTTATGCCAAAAGACTTATACAATTATTTCATAAGTAGCCCAATTTCATATTTTCCAGATCGAGATGGGTTAATGTATTATATTAAGCACGTTTTTTTTGATCAATATACAATTTATGGTTTAAGTATTAGATATTTAAGCCCTATAGAGAATTTTATTGATGTTTTTCATAAAAATTATTCATATTCAGATAACTGTTTCGATGAACAAAGGAATTTACTTTCGAAAGATAATAAAAGATTAATCGAATTTAATGTTATTTATAAATATCGAATGTTTTATTATGATTTAGAAGAAGAACGTGAGCATCGTGAGACTAAGAGACATCTTGTATCTCCTCAGAATATTCTAAAAAATAAAAGAAAAATTTTAAATAAACAGAATTATAATTTTTATAGTTTATCAATGGTTCTTCTTGGAGGTTTAGGACCTCAGGGTTTAGGTTTTACGTATTCAACACCTAAAGGAGAGGTTATTGAAATTTGTTCAGATCAAAGAGAATCTGAAGCTATTATTATAAAATATAAACAGTATTTAAAAAACAAATTTATAATAAAATTAGAAGAAGAACTTGAAGATTTTGGAATTGATGAGAAAGTTAAAGAAAAAATTATCAATTTTCTTTCAGATATTCTGAATAATAAAGAACTCATTGATTATTATAAAAAAGAATTAATAATAAGAAAGATAAAGATTTATCTTGAACAAATTGATGATTTCAAGCTAAATCTGAAATCTGAGCTTAAAGAATTAATAA
>JBHLNL010000032.1:0-26469 GCA_048941605.1 Promethearchaeota archaeon
TACGCATTTCTAACCATTTCAGAGATCGCTTCTACTTTTCTTTTATGTATTGCTAGTTTTTCTTCGCTCATGTCAAGTCTTAAAAATTATATATAAGGAAAGTAAATTTATAGAATTATGGTTAAAATGATTATATATGTGGATTTATATTATTTTTACTTAAATAATTTTTTGATTAAATACTATTATTGAAAGTATTATTAAAAAATTCAGTTCTAATTAATAAAATTTATGATATACTATTATAAGCTATAAGATGGAAGGAAAATAGTTTAAAATTTCAAATAGAAAATAAAAAACAAGCCTCATATTGATGAAGTTATAAATATCTTCTTTTAAATGAATAATATTTTAGCCAAACAGGGTATTAGATATCATTAAGATCTCTGAGATTTTCCTTTAACAAATGTTTTTATTCAATTTTTTTACTAGGAATGAGAATTATCAAGAAAAATAAAAAACCTTCAATAAAAAAAGAAGTTTAATAAATCGCTTCAGATTTTTTTTAATAGTTTATAAGGATTTAACAGGTTTTGCCTTATTAGACTCGAGTATTAATTTCTTCTTTTTACGGCGCACCATCTCTACAAATGATTCTACACGTGTAAGCAAACCAGCTTCTCCAGAATGCTCATCCATAATTATTTCTAGAAAAGGTAAACCAACTACTTTCATATCATGTTTGATTAGCTCTGAAATGAGACTATCAGGGCCACAAGCAAAACTTATAAGGAAGACTACTCCATCTATTTCTTCACGACCCTCTTTCAAAAAATACCGCATTGCTGCTAGAATTTCTTCTTCATGTTTCCAATAGTTTCGAAGTCTTCCACCTTTGGGATTTATGATTACTGGCTTTTCAAATAATGATTCAGGTAGATTTTCAATCGTTAATACCTTGACACCTTGATCTCTTAATTTTTTTTGAAAATCTAAATTGATAAAGGTATCGAATATATTGTAAGCATGACCTAAAAGTAAAAACCTAATATCTCCTTTCTGTTTTCTCTTAGGTAAAGTAAATGGTCGATTTCTTTCTACTAAACGTAAAGCATGATTTACAGAAGCACCTTCTCGCAAGAATTTATGATATTCATCAAAATATTTTTGAGCTTCTCTGTATGCATTTAGCGAATCGCTTTGATTTTTGCCTAACTCTTTCCCTAATTCAATAGCAGAAGTAGCAATCGGAAATTCTTTCACATTGACTTCGAAATTTAATATTTTTGGAACCTCTGGTAAAATTTTAATAACATCTGGTAATGATAAAAACTTAGGACAGAAATATGCCTCCTTTACTTCCGCGACATACCTCGGAACAAAAATATAATCCAAATCTGGATTATCTCGTATTAATTTTAATACTTGACCATAATAAATTTTTATAGGGATACAAAGCTCTCCAAATCCGTGGGTTACACCTTCCTCAACTATTTTTTTATTAGTAGGTGAGCTTATAACAATTTCTACATCTAATTCTTCAAGAAGTTTTTTCCAAAAAGGATAATATCTATAAAAATGAAGAGCACGTGGTATACCAACTTTTATTTTTTTTTTACTTGATTTTTCACTTGTTTCCATTTATGAATTTCTCCAATTAATCATATTTCAGGAGTGTCATAGAAAAGTAGATCTCTGATCTGATCCATCATTTTAGCTGTTAACCTCTTGAGCTCATCGTAATCAGGCATTGGTTTACCCCAATATTTCTGATGTTCCAGAAAAGGTGGTCCTGCTCTTAGTATTTGACCTTTATAGAATTTCAACATTTTTGCATGTTTAGGATAGGTCGCCTCGGTGCCCGTGATCCCGATTGGGATTATCGGAACCTGTGTTTCTATTGCTAATCGCATTGGACCAGTATGACCTTCTAAAAGTTGACCATTTCCAAGATTAGTAGTCCCTTCAGGGTATGTACAAACGACTTCACCTTCATTAAGAAGTTCTCTCGCATAATTAAAAGCATCTACATCATGCATTCCTCGTTTCAATGGAAAAGCATGATGGTCTCTAACCCAAGCATTAACGAGTGGAATTTTAAACAATGATTGTTTTGCCATCTGCCACATTACACGTCTTGGTTCATGATGCATCATGCTTGCTGCTAGTATCAGTACATCCCATTCAGAATTATGACTTGGACATATGAGAGCAGCACCCTCTGCTGGGATATATTTATCAAAATCGATTACTCTATATGGCATCATGAGATCTGACCATCCACAGACTAAATCTCCTGAAAATGCCTGTACATGGTGTTGGAATTGTTTTCGCACCCCAAATTCTTCTAAACTCTTTAAAAAAGCATACCATGAATCGTCTATAAGTCTAAGCACTCCCTTTGCTTGGTCTTTCAAATAACTCATGAAGTTAAATTTGGGTTTCTTTTCAACTTCTTCTAGTGAACCAATCGAAAGTTCCTCATCTCCTTCTTTCCCATATAGCCCTTCTCGTAACTCCCAAATAATATTCCTTAATTCATCAGTTAATCGCCTAATATCTTCATAAGAAACAGAATTTATATCATAATCATGATAGTAAATTGGATCACCAACTCTTACTATAACTTGAGTCGGCTTCATGACTAATTTACCTTTTGGTAACGCATTATGACTTCCAATAACGGCCATAGGAACTATTGGCACATTCATTTCAATCGCAAGCCTAACTGCTCCAGTTTTAAATTCTCCTAATTCTCCATCTTTAGAACGGGTTCCTTCGGGAAATATTCCCACCCATTCTCCTCCTTGGATGATTTCTTTTGCTTTTTGCCAACCTAGTTCTGGATTTTCTCTATCCACTCTAAAGGCTCCAAGATTATTAAAAAGAGTTTTTACAATAGGAGTTTTAAAATTATCAAGTTTACTCATATAGCGAATTCTACGATGGCAAGCAGCTCCATAAAAGAATGGGTCGATGTGTGACTCATGATTGCCCACCAAAATACCTGGTCCATATTCTGGAAACATATTTCCTTTTGGATATTCGGCTTTAAAGTTCCAGAACGTCCGAACAGCCCATTTAATATAAATATATGCTGCCCACCATTGCAAACGTCCTTCTATTGGCTTTAAATCTAATCGTTTAATAATGTATCGATATAGATCATTGAGTGGGTCGATTGGGTTATATTTTAAAATTTTATAAGTCCAATCTTGGTGTCTTTTCTCATATTTTAACTCTTCCTGCATTTTTTCTTCAATATTTTTCTTAAGGTCAAGTTCTCGAGCGAGTTCTGCCCCTCTTTTTTCAGGTCTTTCAAGTTCCATAAGTATCACAAACGATTTTATTAAAAAAAGTGCAAAATTTTAATATAAACTTACTTTTTAAGGGTATTTGTTTAGTCAAATAATTATTTAATCTAATAAAAAGATAACGGTTGTAATAATATCAGTAAAAGTATGATTATTTTAGAGTCTTTTAGACGTGTCTAAAACCAAATTTAATGGTTAAAAACATGTTGTGAGAATAAAATTTCTTACTTTCAAGTCCTACGATCTATTACTTTTTGAGAGTTTGATTTTATTATCCTTTCTTCTCTATTAGTTTTAGTAATTCATCTAAGGATTCTATTAATAGATCTGGTTAACACTCTGCTAATATCTAGTTTTTATTTGCTCCATCAATTCTATTTATAAAAGAGAATAAAAAAAATAATTCTTAGAGAAAATTTCAAATTTTAAGATTTGATTTTACTTAGAAATCGCTTTTGTTCCATGGAATTACCTGTTAATTTATTTTTTAAATCTTCAGCTAAATTGCCAAGTTTATTAGCTGTTGCAGATATTTCTTCCATGGATGCTGTTTGTTGTTCCGAAGAAGCACTTATTCCTTCTATAGAACTGAATGTTGAATTAATTTTATTTACTACATCAATGATATCTTTATTCGTTTCAAGAACAGCTGTTTTTGATTCTTCTGCCAATTTTCGAACCTCATCTGCAACGACTGCAAATCCTCTACCATGTTCTCCTGCCCTGCCTGCTTCAATGCTGGCATTTAGTGCTAATAAGTTTGTCTGATCAGCAATAATAGTCACCATTTCAATAACATTTCTTATGTTAGTAGTGGCTTTTATAGCTTCTTGAGCCTCTTGCGTTATAAGCTGAGTGGAGCTTGCAATTTCTTCCGATGCGGCGTTCACTTCACTAGCACTTGCAGCTAATTCAGTAGCGATATTTGATACGTTTACAGAAGCTTTCGAACTATCGCTTAAAATTGTAGATATTTTCGATTCTTGTTTTTGAATTATCTTAAGTAAATAGTAGATAGCAAAAACGACATAACTAAACGCACTTAAAATTAATATCACTCTAGGAATTGAATCCGTGAATAATCTGTAGGCAAAGGCAGTACAAGCAATAGTAATCGAAGTAGATAACATAATATGCAATAAAATTTTAAAACCAATCGATTTTCTTTTTAATTTAAATTTCCTTTGAAAAAATATTAATATAGTTGGAATAATAACAGCAATCATCAGAAATATCGTTTCAGTAGACATTATATATGCTTGAAAAAAAATAATTGTTCACCTGTTAGCTGTTTTTTATATAATTAGAGTAATTATAACACAAATTCAATTTAAATTTACACTTTTCGATAATTGTTACCCCTATTTACTTGAACAATAAAAATTAAAAAAAATAACAACACTTGAAAGAGTGATTATATTATCTTTTTTCATCTAATATTTTCATTAATTGCTCCAGGGATTCTATCAATAGATCTGGTTGATAATCTGCCAATATCTGTTTTTTACTAACTCCGCTTGCTACTCCTATGGTCCAAAATCCAGCATCTCTGCCTGCGGTTATATCTGATGGCATATCACCTATCATTACAAATTCATCTCTGCGGAGTTTGTTATAGTTTTCTAGCGCGGGTTGGAGCGCCATAGGGTCTGGTTTTTGAACTGGTATTTTATCGCTCCCATATACTCCCTTAAAAAAATCCCCATTGAGATTTTCCTTTTCTAAATGTTCTATTATAGTTTCTGTTTTATTATGAGAAACAATAAAAAGATCAAAAGATTTTCGAAGTTTTTTTAAAAGAGGTTTTACTGCAGAAAAGAAAGTAGCTTCTTTTGCATATTCAAGATATTTAGCGAAAATTTTCACAGCAATTTGTAATTTCTTAAAATAGGTTAGACCTTTAAGTGCTGTTATATGATTGAATATGTCATAAGATTCAAGTAATACTTTTGGTAAAGGATATCCTTGGATTGTTTCTAGCAGAGCACCAATTTCTTGTATCGTTTCATCCATATCCAAATCTAAACTCTGTTCCCCCAAAATTTCTTCTATTGATTTTTCCAGGACATCTCTTATATCAAGTAGAGTACCATCAAAATCAAAAATTATTCCCCGTAGTGAACCAGTTTGGATCAGTTCTATTAACTGTTTATCTCTACTCATATTAATGAGTAAAAAGATACATTTGTTAAAAATTTATCGTTCTTGCCTTATTGCGCCATATCCTTGAATAATTCCGCATATAAGAAGGGTATACATCATTAATTTCTGTCCTGATACGTAAACAAATAATTTAATTATTATATTAATATTTTGAGTAAAAGCCAGTATAAAAAAGTATACGCCTAAAATAACCACAGAAATGATTAATATTTTAGCATAGAAATTTGAATAGTTTTTATCCAAAAATATTACAATTGAATAAAAAAAATTTGATAAGAAAATGGAGCCAAAGCCAAGAAATACAAAAAAATCATGCCAGTTGTCTAAAAGATCAGAAGGAGTAAATGCAATTCCGACATAACAAACACCTGCAAATATGCCAAAAATAGAGCCATAGGCACTCAAAATTTTAAGATTTTTAGAACGTGAAAAGAACTTTGGAAATGCTATGTAAAAAGGTATTTGAAATATCCCCCATAAAGTTAAAGCTATTGTGAATAGGATCCATGAAATTACGTTTGGAATACCAGAATGAGCTAATGTTCGTCCCAAATCACTGAAATAATTATACCAGAATAAATAACCCTGTGTAGTATTATCAATATACGTCCCTCCCTGATAAAAGGACATAGCAATTATAGTTAATATAATAAATTGAACATTACCAACTATAATTAAAAAATATAAGATTTTCTTTCGATTAAGTTTTGAAACCATTGATTATTTACTCTCTACCTCCTTGAATTTTCTAGTAAATATGAGGGTTATGACAAAGATAACGGCTAAGCTTAAAGTAAGAGCAATGTATCCTAATCCAATGTTTATACCTCCCATAAAGCCAAGAAAGATTTGTGATATGAAAAAGGTAAATCCAAAAGAACTTTCCATTATACTACTATACTTAGACGTCTTTTTTAAAATATTCAAGGTAAGAAAGAATTTTGACGCTCCAGCATATAATATTCCATAAAATAGTCCTGATAACAAAAATAAAATAATAAAAAGAAAGTAATTCTCATTGAAGTTGAAAAAGATGAATAAAAATGAATAACTAACCAAAGTAATAATTGTAACTAATTTTAACTTATTTAAAACTAATAAACTGGCAAAATACATTGATATTGATTGAGCAAATGTTGAAAAAACAGAAATAAGATATGTACTAGAAGAATGAAAGCCCAATAATTCAGCTCTGATAGGATATAATAATGTACCATTTCCTGAAGCAAATGCGTTAGCAAATACCAACAGAAAAGGAACAATTACCGGAATATAATATTTACTTAATACTATTGACTTATTGTTGTTATTAGAATTTTTAGTATTAAAATCTGGCATGCTATTCTGAGAGCTATGGTTTAGATTTTTCGGGCCTTGAAAAAAGAATATTGCAATAAGAACATTAAAAATTAGGAAGATGGGGCTAATATAAAAAATATATTTGACTTCTCCTACAAAGTACAGAAAAATAGAACCAAACAACAATCCAAATACTACTGCAATACTCCAAGAAAGGTTAAATTTTGACAAATATTTTCGATGATCAATTGTTGGATCATCCGAAATACTTGCCTGTAAATTAGGAAAAAAAAATCCTAAAAACAACCCTTCAAATAACCTATCGACTAAAAAAAAAAAAGGATTTAAAGTAAAATAATACATGGATTGAGCACCAGCAACACCTACCACAGAAATAATTACACTTTTTCTCCGACCTAATTTATCTGAGATTTTATTAAAAGCAATTGGAGAAAAACAATAAGTAATTGTTATAGCTGTTGATAATAAACTGATGAATTTTATATCAATATGTTGCTCATAGAAATAAATGGGTGTTGCTAATGTTATAAGGGGACTGCTAAAAGCATAAATGAATGCTAGACATAATACTGGCCAGAATCTCCATTTGCGAAAAGATTCTTCAATACTCATTAGAGATCCCCTTTCATTAAAAAAAATTTTCAGAGTTTAAAATAAAGAGAAAAAATGAAAGCTATTTTTTAAATTTAAGCTAATTTTAGGCAAATATTCTTAAATATCTCATTTCTCTTTTAGAGAAACTCAAAAAGAATATAATGGGTAAGTTAAAAACATAAAGAAAATTAAAATATGTAATTAATGGATAAATATGTAGTTGTATCAATAACATAGATGTGGATAAAATGAGTGAATATATGATATTCAACATACTATTGGTATCTTTTGGCTTTTCGTCAATTATTTTTTTCATAGTTTTACTTTTTATTACTGCAGGATATGGGCAACATGTAAATAAAAAATGGGGGCCTGCTATTAATAATAAATTAGGATGGATCTTAATGGAAATACCAACTGTTATAATTTATTTAGTTTATTATCTTATTGGAGACCGGAGAATAGAGCTAATACCATTGATATTTTTATCTATTTGGATGTTACATTATATTCAGCGAACTTTTATATTTCCTTTGTTAATCCGTGGGAAAGAACCAATGCCAATAACCATTATTTTAATGGGTATTACGTTTAATGGTATCAACACTTATTTACAAGCAAGATGGTTATACACTTTTTCACCATCTTATCCTGAAAATTGGGTTTTAAACCCATTTTTTATAACAGGTATAATAATTTTTTTGTGTGGATTTATTATTAATCTCCATTCAGATCACATAATTCGTAATTTAAGAAAACCAGGGGAAACTGAATATAAAATTCCTTATGGTGGTATGTTCAAATATGTGAGTTGTCCTAGCTATTTTGGAGAAATAACAGAATGGACAGGTTGGGCAATAATGACCTGGTCATTTCCAGGACTAATATTTGCGGTGTGGACATTCGCAAATCTAGCACCTAGGGCGCGTTCTAATCATTTGTGGTATATTAAAACTTTCCCAGATTATCCAAATAATCGTAAAGCACTTATTCCATTTATTTTCTAAAAAAAGGTTAATAATTATTGTATAGTTTAGAATGAGACTTAAGATATATACGATTATTTGTGTCTATTAACTGTAGATTGCCCCATGAATCAAATAAGGTTTCTGTTTTTCCTAAGATTAAAATTCCATTTTCAACTAGTTGATTTTCTAGAATTTTCAGAAATTTATGTCTATTCTCCCGGTTAAAATAAATTAAGAGATATCTACAAAAAATTATGTCATACTTATAGGGCTTCTGGTGACCTTTTGTGACATCTTCTTCAATAAATTCAATTTTTTTCTTTATCTTTTCCTTGATTATGTTAGTATGCCCAAAATGAGTTTTTTGTTTTGTAAAATATTTATTTTCATAATAATCTGAAATTTCTTTCATTGAATCATCTGTATACACACCTATCTTTGCTTTTTCAATTGCTTCAGGTGCGATATCAGAAGCCACTATTCTGTATTTAGGGAATCTTGGAACTTGAGTTTCAAGATTATCAAGTATCATTGCTATAGAATATGGCTCTTCGCCAGTTGCGCAAGGACAGGACCAAATATTTATACAATTCTCTTCATTTTTAGGACGTTTAAATTTTCGATAATATGAGAGTTGATTGAGGAAAATGAATATATCCACGTAATAACGAGCAGGCTCTTCAGTTAAATATCTTCTTTTATTAATATTTTTAACTGCATTAGCTTTTGTCCTAAAGTTTGACATTTTAACAGGATCTGGTCTTATATTACTCTTTATTTCCTTTCTACTTACATTTAACCCTTGAATACATAAATCTTGAAATGTCTCAAAAACATCATAATCTCTAAAAAAAAAAGTATAATTAACTGTAAATCCATCTACAAATTTTTTTATTTCTTGCTCATCTGACGAGATATAAGTATAATAATCATCTAAAGTCTTACACGGGACTCTTATCATTCGGGATTTTATTCTCTTTTCTATAAAAGATTTGTTGTAATATTTAAAATTGAGACCTGTTTTTTTTTTCAGTAATTGAATTAATGCATTATAGGCATTTTCGTCAACAGGAATATTATCAATGAGGTTTTTTTTATTAAAGTCTAAATCGAAACTCATATACTTTTCTTTGTACTAGATAACAGTTTTATTCGAATAAATCCAAATTTTTACATCTCAATAATAGACTTCTTGAATATATATCTTGTTAAATAGAAATTGTTTAAAAAAAAAGGAAAAAAAATGAAGTCTTTTATTAATCTAGATTTTCTAGTCTTTCTAATAATTTTCGAATCTTTTTTAATTCATCTGTCCGTAATTTTCTTTCTTTCAAATCCTCCTTTTTTTTTGAATTTTGGGAGGTTGAATGGCTCTTCAATCTTTTAATCTTTTCCCAGATTGCTGTACGGATGAAATCAGATTGCTTTTGATGAGAAAGTTTAGCAAACCTTTTAATTTCCTCGAATTCTTTGCTATTTACTAAGAATTTAACTTGATAATTCTTTTTCAAATTACTTTGAATAATTTTGGGGATTACTTTTATAATGCTTTCTAAATTATTCATTGATGTTTCTATATAACCCAATAATCCCTCTTGCTTTACAAATTCAAAGTACATTTTTCTATCAATTTTATCTTCATTCAAAACTAAATCAAGTTTATTTCCAATTAATAAAGTGGGACAGTGTGTTAATTGACCCTCCTTTCTTACTTTACTAAGAAATTTTTTAATGTAATCAAAAGTATTAGGTTCAGATAAATCAAATATCAAAAAAATAGCTGAAGCACCTTTATAATATAATGTATGAAGAGAACCAAATTTTTCCTCATCTAGAAGTTCCCAAAATTGCATTGTATAATTATGACCATCAATTACCTCGTATTTGATAAAAAAATTAACACCTACTTTAGATGCTGTACTTTCTTGAAAAGGTTTGTCAGAATAATTGTTAATTAAAGCGGTTTTACCTACTCCGGGAGCTCCAAGAACTAGAATCTTAAATACATCTTTAATTTTTTCTTTATACAACTTTTTTCACCTCATTTTTCTTAATCTTTTTTGTGAATATGTACTGTTTCTGTACTTAATATGATATAAGAAATATTCATTTATAAATTTATGTACCGAATAAGTACATATATCTTCAGAATGATATAAAAAACGCTATAAAATAATCCTTAATACTGATGGCAAATAATGGAATGGAATTAAATTTGATTATTTTTAGTCATTTTAATAAGCTCCTGACTCAAAATTTCATATAAGTTATCTAAAACTCCTAGTTTCTTAAAAGAAGGAGAAGATATCTTTACTAAATATAGGTTTTCACCCTGAGCCACAAAATAGTCTATAGAGCGTCTCCCTTTTTTTATATCAAAGAGATATTTCATTGGAAAGTTGTATCCATAACATGGCAATTTCTGTCGAACTGATAATTCAATAAACTTCTCTTTCGCTTCTTTAACTCCACTTGGTTTTAGCAATAATGCTAGTCCTACGACAGCGCCTATACCGGGGACAAGTTGTGCGGTTATTTCGGTCGCAGCTTCACCGATAACTGATCCTTTTGTGCGACTAGCTCGTCTTGCAAAAGCTGCACCACCAGAACTTGACTGGATTACTCCTTGTCCAATAATTCTTTGATTCGTAACAAAGATTCCTCCGGAATGTGATGAAATTTTGTACTTTTTCGTTGCGAGATTTACTGAACCATCGCACTCAAATAGTATCTTTTCTCCCTCATACAAGCAATAATTTTCAATAATATATCGTTCCATCTCCCTTCTTTTTTCATCTCCATACTTTTTACTCACTTTTTTGCTCAATCTTCTATGAATTGATTCCATAAAGAACATCGGACTTCTTGTGAACTTTTTTCCAATAGCATCGAAAAATTCTGAATCAGTTGCGTAATTTTCCCTTTTTAATTGTTCTAGTTTATAAAATTCTAATTTTTCAATATTAGCTGCAATAAGATAGCCAATTATAGGACCAAATATCAATCCAGCAGGAATAGGAACTAAAACTGCTAAAGTCAACTGTAGGAAATCTACTTCAGAACCATTAAGGGGAATGGTAATATTCCAAGCTCCCATAAGGAGAGTTTGTACTATTATACCAATAATTAATCCAATGATACAGCCTACACATGCTCCAATACTAGTTTTTTTCAAACTTTTCACCTACTTTTGCCTTATTTATACACAATAATCAACTTCATAAACTATTATTGGGAAGAATAAAAATAATAAATAATTGTGATAATTGACTTTATAAAAGTAATATTTTTTTAGGGATTAATTAGCTTCCTTAGTAAAATTTTATACAGAAGAAAAATAAAAAAGTAGAATTAGATTGCAGTATGCTCGGTCCTTCTTATGATCTCTTCCTGTAAATCTTGTCCTAAGTTCACATAATAATCACTATATCCCGCAACTCGCACAATTAAGTTTCTGTAATCTTCTGGATTTTTCTGTGCCGCCCTTAAAGTATCTACTGAAACCACATTAAATTGAATGTGGTGTCCATTCATTTCAAAATATGATCTGATTAAATGTGCTAATTTATTTACTTTATTATTGTCTAAGAAGAAATTAGGTGTAAACTTTTGGTTCAGTAAAGTTCCTCCTGTTCGTAGATGATCAATTTTTGATGCAGATTTTATAACAGCTGTTGGGCCATTAATATCCATACCTTGAACTGGAGAAATACCTTCTGATAAAGGATTATATGCTTTACGTCCATCGGGAGTGGCACCTGTTACTTGTCCAAAGTATACATGGACTGTTGTGGGAAGTAAATTAATTCGGTGTACTCCACCCTTAGTATTAGGTCGATTATCAATAGCGTCATATACAAGCTCGAAAACTAGAGTGGATAATGAATCCGCATAATCATTATCATTCCCATATTTTGGTGTTTTATAGATTAACTTTTGATGGATAATATCATAACCCTCAAAATTATTATCTAAAATATTTACCAATTCTTCCAAAGAGATATTCTTTTTATCAAATACATTGTATTTTATAGAACTTAAACAATCTGTAATGCTACCCATTCCTACAACTTGTATATAAGATGTATTGTATTTAGCTCCTCCATCATTATAATCTTTCCCTTTCTTAATACAATCATCAATCAAGATTGAAAGGAAAGGTGCTGGACTTTGTGCCCATATGCGTTCAATTATCTGATTTCCTTTAATTTTAATATTTACAAAATGATTTACTTGCTTAGTGTAAGCTTCAAAAAAGTCCTTAAAAGATTGAAAAGTTGTAGGATCACCAGTCTTCAATCCAATCTGTTTTTTAGTTAGAGGATCAAAGCCATTATGAAGTGTAATTTCAAGAATTTTTACCAAATTAAAATATCCAGTTAAAATATAAGACTCTTTACCAAAAGCTCCAGATTCAACACAACCACTTGCTCCACCATTTCGAGCATCTACTATAGATTTTCCTTGTCTTGTTAATTCTTCAACAATTGCATCACAATTGAAAAATGAAGGCTGTCCGAACCCAGTTTTAACAATTTCAAGTCCTCTTTTTAAGAACTCATCCGGAGTTTTGATGCTAATTTGAACATTACTACTAGGCTGCACAATCCTCATTTCTTCAATTACATCTAAAAGCATGTAGGAAATTTCATTAACGCCATCAGATCCATCTTCTTTAAGACCACCAATATTAATATTGCAGAAATCAGTATAAGTATTACTCTCTTCTGCTGTTACACCCACCTTGGGAGGGGCAGGCTGATTATTAAACTTAACCCAAAAAGCTTGAAGCAATTCGTATGCTTCTTCCTTTGTCAAATTACCATTTTTAATATCATTTTTGTAGAACGGATATAGATGCTGATCCAAACGTCCTGGATTGAACGAATCCCAAGTATTATATTCAGTTATGACACCTAGATGAATGAACCAATAATGCTGAAGTGCCTCCCAAAATGTTCTTGGTGCATTTGCTGGAACATGAGAGCATATCTCAGATATTTTTTCCAATTCTCTTTTTCTGATTGGGTCTGATTCTTTTGAAGCTAAATCTAAAGTCTCTTGAGCATGTCGTTCAGCAAAAGCAATTATCGCATCTGCAGTGATATCCATTGCTTTTAACTGTTCTCTTTTGTTAAATGCTTCTGGATCATTAAAGAAATCTAAATTCTTTATACTTTCTTTTATATCCTGTTTAAAATCTAAAAATCCTTTTTCCCATATATTTTTTCCCGCTACAGTATGTCCAGGTGCTCTCTGTTCCATAAATTCTGTGAAAATTCCCGCTTCATATGCATCAATCCACTCATCATCAACTTGAGAGAAAATTTTATCACGGATAGATCTTCCTTTCCAAAATGGAATAATTATATCCTTAGTTTTTTGTTTACTATCTTCAGATACTTTAAAAGAAATTTTTTCACGAGCATTTAGAATATCTAAATCTTGTAAACTATGGCAACAAACTTCTGGATAAGTGGGCGTTGCTTTAGGTTCTGAGCCTCGTTCCCCTACTATTATTTCCCCTTCATTAATGCAAATTGTTTTGTTTTCCATCAAATACTTAAATGCTTTTGATCTAGCAATTGGAACAGAAAACTTATGAGCAGCTCCCGTTTTATAAAATTCAGTCATTAATAATGCGCGTTCTAAAGAAAGATAAGGAATAGCTTCACGACTCTGAGTTCTTAGCTTCTTGATTCGTCCATTCATGTTTAAACAATTTAATGAAACGTCAAAATCATCTAATTATTGAAAATAAAGAATTAAAAGAATAAAAAAATAATCTTATTTACTAGTACTTTTTTCAGCTTTTTTAGCTTCTTTATCTCTAATCACTCGTCTTAAGACTTTTCCAACAGCACTCTTAGGGAGTGAACGCACGAATTTCACTATTCGGGGATATTTATAAGCTGCCATATTTTCCTTTGACCAACTAATTATTTCTTCTTCTGTAATCTTCCCTGTATATTCTTTCTTAAGAATGATGTGAACCATTATGTTTTCGCCCGTTTTCGGGTCTTTGACACCGATTACAGCACACTCTTGAATTGCAGGGTGTTCATACAAAACTTCCTCAATTTCTCTTGGATAAACGCTATGGCCTTTATATTTTATCATATCTTTAACTCGATCGATTAAGAAAATATAACCTTCCTCATCCAATTTAGCATAATCCCCCGTACGAAGCCATCTATAGCCTCCCGCCTCAAAAAATACCTTTTTATTCTCTTCAGGTCGATTATGATATCCTAACATAATCTGAGGACCTGAAGCAACTAATTCTCCCGGTTCTCCTATTGGTAGGAAGTTTAAATTTTCATCAATAATTCCAACTAAAGTGCTAGCTATAGGAATTCCACAGCTCCCTAGTTTTTTCTTACCCCATGGAGGAGAGTTTGAAACACAGACAGTTGATTCACTCAAACCATATCCCTCTCCCAAAGGAAATCCAGTTTTTTGTTCCCATTCTTTTGCAATTTCAATAGGCATTGCAGACGCGCCTACATTGCAGTATTTAAGACTAGAAAAATCAATATCTTTACTTAATGGGGAACTTATTATATTGATAAACATAGTAGGTACTCCAAGCATAAAATTAGCTTCCTTTTTCTTAATAGTTTCAATTATTCGAGGGATATCAAATGTCGGAAAAATAAAATCTTTACCTCCAGTTAAAGGACCCTGTAAAAGCTCACAAATTTGACCATATACATGATACCATGGGAGAATAGAGAGTCCTACGAGATCTCCTTTAATATATTTTTCTCTCATATAATCTGAGACCTGTCCTATTTGCAATAAATTTGATAGAGCATTGTAATGAGTTAGTTCAGCACCTTTTGGGTCACCTGTAGTACCACCGGTATACTGAATAATCGCAATATCTTCTTTTGGATTAATCTCAACTTTGAAGTCTGTTTGAGCTTCAGGATTTAATTCCATCAATGTGTTGTAATGGATTATTTTATCTGTCTCAAATATCTCAGGAACTTTCCCTTCTACATTTACTAAAATCAATTTTTCCAACTTTAATCGGTCTTCTGCTTTCTTAAATTCTCGAAAAAATCTATCAATCATAATAAGATATTTAGCACCTGAATCTTCTATTTGATAAATCATCTCTCTAGCCACAAATAGGGGACTAATAGCAGTTAATGTAGCTCCAAGACCTAATGCAGCAAAATAACAAATACTAAAATGTGGACAATTTGGTAACCAAAGAGCCACTACATCTCCCTTTTTTACCCCCAAATTTAAGAGAGCATTAGCAAATCTTCTTGTTAATTGATCCAATTCCCCATATGTGAATTCCGTTCCAAAATAATCATATGCTACTTTACTGGCATTTTCTTTAACACCTGCTTCAAACACATCAATTAAAGATTTATCTTCGGGAATATTTATTTCAAGGGTTATTCCTTCTGGTAAAAAATCCTTCCAAATTCGATTTTTAATATAATCTGGGAGTTCCATTTTTAAATCCTCTTATAAAATATTAAATTATTAAATAATGAATTTAATATCAATATTAAAATTTTCAAATCTCCCTTCCATAGAATTAACTTTACCAATCATTTTTTAATGATTTATTATTATAAATTCAAGTATCTTTGAAAAACTCAAAATAAATTTTCTAATTTTAATTGATAGGTTTAAGATTTTGAAATCACAAGAGGAGTTAGGTGTAGCAGTTCCAGCAAATAAACCATTGATTGTCAGGACAATCAAACAAGTAACAGAGGAACAACGCGAATATGTATTAAAAAAAACTGAATATAGTATGTTTTCTTTTCCAGCAGATTTAATTTTTGTAGACTTTTTATCTGATTCCGGTTCTGGAACAATGACAGATTTTCAATGGGCTGCTTTATTTCATGGAGATGAGTCTTATGCCCGTAATAAAGGATATTATGTTCTTTTGGAAGCAATTAGAGATACTTTCGAACGAGGAGATAATCCAAAAAAATCAATTAATCTAATTCTTACTGGTGAAACTGATGTAAAAAAACTCATGGATGAGCTTTATATTACTTCATATGAAGGAGGTTTTGTAAATGGAGGAATCCATCAGTTAACTCGACCTAATGCTTTCATTGTTCCTCAAGGACGATGTGCAGAACATTTATTGTTTTCTACAATCGCTCCCATCTTAAAAGAAAATAAAAATATTATATATTATATTCCAAATAACGGACACTTCGATACAACTGAAGCAAATATCAGTGCGAACGGTATTATAGCTGTAAATCTATTTTCGGCAAATCTAATGGAAGAATTTCCCTACGATGAAATGGATAAAAGAAATCCTTTTAAAGGCAATATGGATCTTAAAGGACTTGAGAGCTTGATACAAGAAAAAGGAGTTGAATCTATTCCATTAATTTATATTACTATTACAAATAACACTGCTGCAGGTCAACCAGTCTCAATGCAAAATATTAAAGCTGTTCATAAAATTGCTCAAAAATATGATATACCTTTATTCTTTGATGCTTGTCGTTTTAGTGAAAATGCGAATTTTATTAAAGAATTTGAAGATGGATACAAAAGTCGCTCAATACAAAGAATTGTACAACAAATGTTTTCTTATATAGATGGTTTCACAATAAGTTTCAAAAAAGACGGTTTAGCTAATATGGGTGGTGGACTTTTCTTTAGAGATAAGGGACTTTTCCATAAAAAGTTTTCCATTAATCAAGACATTGGAATTAAGTTAAAAGAAAAGCAAATTCTAACATTTGGAAATGATTCATATGGTGGAATGAGTGGTAGAGATATAATGGCTTTAGCTGCAGGTCTTTATGAAGTAGTAAAAGAACCCTATTTAAATGAACGAAAGACTCATGTAAGAGATTTTGCAAGAAAACTTGCTCAAAATGGCATTCCTGTTATTTTACCTGCTGGTGGACATGCAATATATCTTGATATGAGCAAATTTTTTGAAGGAACAGATATGAAAATCGATGATTTTGGAGGTGTTGGCTTTACAATTGAGCTTCTCAAGCATTATGGCATAAGAGCAGTTGAATTAGGGCCATTTGCTTTTGAGTGGGATAAAAAAACACCAGAACAACGAAAAGGAATACTAAATTTAGTTCGTTTTGCTATGCCTCGAAATGTGTATAGTACTTCTCACATCGATTATGCTGTGGCAGCTATTACAGAACTTTACAAAAATAGAGATAAAATTCCAAAAGTCAAAATCTCTCGAGGAGCAGAATTACGATTAAGGCACTTTCAAACAGGACTTCAACCAATTTACAGAAAATAATTAGAAAATAATTTTGATTAAACCTAATGAATAATAAAAATAACTACTCACTAAACCAATCCTATTCACATAAAAAAGTATTATAAATATAATTTGAAAAAAACTAAATATCTAGCATCCTTAATCGCTGTGATATATTCTTTCTTCTAAGTATTTTCATGAAATCATCTTTTTTTTGCTGAAGACGAGTTAAAAAGGAATCAAGTTTATCAAAGTTATTGAAGAAGTAATCTCTGCCATCAACCATAATTTTAACTCCCTTCTTATCGTTATGAATGATTGCATAGATCCCTCCTACTTCAGAATCATGTTTTATAAATACTTTTTCTGCTTCAGGATATTTTTCATTTCCTTTTTTTGCCCAGAAATTATTTTTTAATAAATATGATCGATACATACTCACCTTATCGCACACAACCTTTTTTATTTAATTTTGATAAGTCATCGAGATATGTTTATTAATATGCTCTTTATGACCATCGACATATATTCCTAGGTAATATAAAATTCAAGTCAATTATAACATCGTGTAATATCCAAGGAACATATCACCTGTATATTATACCGCTTTAACTTTACATTACCCATGAAACATAGTTACTAAAAATCCTTATAAATCATTAAGTAAAAAGCCCAGAACTATTTACTAAAAAAAAATTACTAGGGGTAGGATGGAAAAAATTTCAAGTGGAAAATTTGGTGATTAGAATATGAAAATAATTAGTTTTATTTATAATGACATCTAAAAATGAGTAAGTGATTATTGTATGACTAACCAAAACTCCAAATTGTATAAAACTTCTGGTTATATTACAATTGATGGAATTAAACTTCATTATATTATCGAAGGGGATGGAATTCCGTGCTTAGTGATCGGTAATCCCTCAACTTTTTATCCCCCAACTTTTTCAAAGGAATTAAAGAAACGTTTTAGATTCATTTTTATAAATCACAAAATATATGCCCCTTCATCAGAGATCGAAGTAGATAAAATTACAATTGATACAATAGTAGATGATCTTGAAAAAATCCGTATCACCTTTGGTATTGATAAGATGGGTATATTGGGACACTCAGCTCAGGGTTTAATCGCTCTAGAGTATGCTCGAAAATACCGTGAGCATATTAAACATGTTATTATGATTGCGACTTTCCCAAATTATAATAAAGATATTAGAGAAAAAATAGGTGAATTCTGGGAATCTGATGCTTCTAAAGAAAGAAAACAACTTTTTGAAAGAAATCTTAGGCAAATATCAGAAGAGGAATTAAATAAGGCTACCCCTTTACAAGCTTTTTTACTCGAATATCTTGCTAAATCAGGACCTATGGGTTGGTATAATCCTATATATGATTGCTCATGGCTTTTTGAAAGTTATCAAATAAATATTGATGCTTTCAATCATTTTTATTATGTTTTATGTGAAGAATACGACTTTACTCAATACTTTCATGAAATCAAAATTCCTGTGTTTCTTGCTCTTGGAAGATATGATTACGCAGCACCATACACTCTTTGGGATAATCTAATAGAAAATTTTCCTAACCTGACATACAAATTATTTGAGAAAAGTGGTCATTGGCCAATGCTCGAAGAACAAGCCCTATTTGATAAGAAGATAATTGAATGGATTATTAATACATAAAAAATTAAGAAAAAATTATTAAAAATAAATTCTCAATTCAGGGGTATTTTTCATGTAAACCATTTATAAAATCATCTAGTTCCTTCATTGTAAATTTTTTTGGATCATAAGCAACTTTTCCGCATTCATCTTCTAAATCTAAGCAGGATTTAATATAGGCTTTATTCATAATCGTTAACATAGTTTTTGTAAAAAAGCTAAATTCCTTTTGATATTTTACTATTTGCTTAGCAAAATTAAGGGTTTCAGTGTCAAGGGCTTCAAGTGGAAAGATACGAGTGGGAAAGTTAATATTCATTAACGAGTCTAATCCGATTTCATCAGTAGTAAATAACAGATTCTTCGCATATGTTAATCCAAATGCTAATAAAGGTAAGAGTGTTGCACCAGTTTGAGGAAATGCGGAAATTGCAAGTTCTGGCAATCTTAAATATAATTCGTCCCTAGGTCTATTAGCAAAAACCTTCAAATCAGAAGCCAAAATAATCATAAATCCAAAACCTATCGCAATACCTTGAACTTGGGTAATTATAGGTTTTTTCATAAGAATCATCTTTTCATTAACCTTTCTACCCCACTCAGTTATTTGTGCTGCGCTTTCAGGTGATCCTTGAATTTCTTTAAGATCATAACCCGCAGAAAAGAATCTTTGTCCTGTACTTTTCAGGATAATACATTTAACTTTCTCATCTTCATCTGCTTTGATAAGACTTTCATGAATCGCTTTTAACATTGGAACATTGCATGAATTTGCTTTATCAGGTCTATTAATTATAATTACAGCGATTCGCCCTTTTGGTTCATATAATATAAGTTCTTGACTATTCATAGGATCTTTAACTCATAATTTAATTTAAAATATATTGAATTTACTTCTGACTATTAAAATATTTATTAATAGAAAAGTAAGACTCTTATTTTCCTACTTTTTTTCAAGCCTTCTGTTGAATTATCCTTATAGATAGGTATCTAGATAATATTACAGTTTTAATTCTGTGATTATCAATTCATTGTTATAATTTCAGATAATTGAGAAGACTATCATACAAAGAAGTTATATAATTTATACAAAATTGAAAAAAAAATTTGAAAAAATTAACAATCTTGAAAAAAAAAGGTAACAAAGTGACCAATTTCTTACATTTGAAACTAATTATAAAATGTTAGTATTACCATAACGGAAAACATCTGAAATGATTGGATTAAAATATGTTAATGGATAAATATATATTTGCAATTGCAAGGGAGAAATGTGTATTTTTCAGCACGTAAGGGTTGAGGTGGTATAAACTAAAATTGATCTCTGAAGTAGAGTTTTTCACAGAAATATTCGAAGATTTTCTATGTTTAGATGGAAACTTTTACGAGAATGAGTTATGGACAGCTAATTCTATAATTAAATTAATGCACACTTTCAATGAATTTGAAGATAAGAATATCGTAGAAGAAGGCTTGAAAATAATAGTCAATTTAAGTAGATTCAAAGAGTGTGGTGCTCTTTTTGATTATTATGAAAAAGAAAGCCTTTCAATTAATGATTTAGCGGTAACAGAAAAAACTCTACTTGGATCAATTTTGAAAGCAGAATTTATTTAAACTGCTTTTCAAATTCCCATACAGAATCTTGAATTGTATGAAGATTCTCTATAACTTTTCCAGAACTTTTTGCTTCCATTTCTGAAGCATCAAAAAGAGATTTTCCTATAGCTAAAGGTCTATTTTTAGTTTCTTCTATAATTTGTATGATATCTCCTTTCTCAATTAAAGGATCTATTTTGGTTATCCCTGGTCGCATTATGTCTGCACCATTTGCTACATAACGAACTGCTCCGAAATCCACAACTACAGTCTTCAAATCTAGCTTCTTGTTTAATAGCAGAGTCAAGACGGGAATATAACCATCCCTAGATTTCCAAAGTTTTAATACATTATTAATCGCGAACAATGTATCTCCTGCTTCGGTTTCAATAACCTCCACATTACTTTTTTGAGGAAATATTTGATCAACGAACTTCTGATTGTATTGTCTTAAGATTTCATCTTTTAGGGGCTTTATTTCGGATTTTCGAATAAAATGCCTTTGTTTTATCTTCATAATTCAAAATAAGAGTAATTATTGAGAAAAATGAAATTTAGCATTTTATTTTATTGATAATTTAAGAATAAAAGTTAAAATAATTGATCACACCTTAAAAGCCCATTCACCATTCCTCATTATCGGTTCAGCTGTGCCATCTTCCAGTATACCATCAACATTCATTTTATCTGAACCAACCATAAAATCTAGATGAATGCCACTGATATTCCCCCCTACTGCCAAAAGATCATCATCAGACATTTTTTCACCATCTTTTATGCAAGGTCTTAAACACTGCCCAAGAGCAAGATGGCATGAGGCATTTTCATCAAGTAAAATATTGTAAAACAGTATTCCATATTGTGAAATAGGTGAACTATGTGGAACTAGTGCTACTTCGCCCAATTGGGTTGCTCCTCCATCAGTTTCAAGAAATTTCTGTAAATATTCCTCTCCTTTACTTGCAGTTGCTTCCACAACCTTTCCCTCAGAAAAGGTTAATTTTAAATCCTCAATTACTTCTACTGGTTTTGTTGCAACAACTACTCCTTCTGTCTTATCTTTATGAGCTGCATTCATAATCTCCTCAGTAGGGAAATTTGCTACAAAATTAATTCCATTTTGAGTTTTTAAACCCCCACTCTTCCAACTATGCTCTTTTACTAACCCAACCATTAAATCTGTCCCAGGACCAGTCATTTTTAATGAATTATATTGTTTTTGATTTAAATATTTACACCTAGATTGGAGTTGATTGATGTGATTACACCATGCAGAAATAGGGTCTTCTTGAGCCACACGACAGATTTCAAAAATAGTCTCCCAAAATTTCTCAACTCGCTTATATTGAGCGGTATTTGGAAATACTTTATCTGCCCATCCAGAAATTGGAGGTGTGATAATTGTATAATTCATTGCATTCTGATGCCGGAGATCCAGCAAAGGTTTATAATATTTCATACATATTCCAACAACTTTACTAATTAGGTTTAAATCTATTCCATTAAATAAATCGGTTTCACCAGAATAAACGAAAAGTATTGCTTCACCACTTTTCGCATGTTTAATTGCCTCTTCTGCACGCCAGTTAGGATATTCTTCAAAAGAATCGTTTGGGGCATGTTGGAAACGAATAAGATCAATTTCAGAATCTTTCCACATTACATCAACAAGTCTGGCTCCCATTTGATAAGCTTTTTTAGTAATAGCTCTGATTAGAGGAGCTAATTCAAGAGGAACACCCAAAATGGCATAGGAAGGTGCGCCAATCAGTAAGCGTTGCCCAGGCTGTAGATTAATTGCTACTTTTAAAACTACTTCTGCATATTTTTCTAAATTTGATTCAAAATCAGAAGTCATTGGATTCACTTCTTAAGATTTGGCTCTTCTTAAATATTCATTTCTAAATTATATAAGTTTTTACATTCTTGACCATATATTACTATAGAATTAATTAGCTTCAAAGATAAGGTTCTTTAAAAATAACGCTTTAGATTTAAAAATGAGTAAAGTTTATTTTTCTGCAGTAGTAATAATTCCACCAGAAGATAAATGGAAGGCAATACAAGAAATTCGAGAAAAACATGATCGCCAAATTAATAGGTGGATGCCCCATATAACATTACTTTACCCATTTAGACCTGAAAATGAATATTCACGCCTTGAAAATGATTTTTCAGCTGAGTGTGAATCTATCAAACCTTCCGAAATTTCATTGAACCATTTTCATTACTTTAACCATGGGCGTCAAAGATATACTTTATGGCTAAATCCAGAACCCAATGGTACAATCAAAGAACTACAAGCAAAAATTCTCAAAATAGTTCCAGATTGCGACGATGTGAACAAATATAAAAAGGGTTTTAGACCGCATTTAAGCCTTGGTCAAATACAAGGGAAAAGAAACCTTATTGAAATAATTGAGAATCTTAAAAAGAATTGGAAAGAAATTAAGTTTCTCTTAAATAAAATTTTTTTTATTTCACGTGATAAAAGTATAACTTCAAAATTCGAAATAAAAAAACGAATTCAACTTGGAAAATAATAATTAAAATTTTTATATTCGAAACTCATTAATTAATTAATTAAAAACTGAAAAAATGCAAATAGAAACTCTAAAAAAATCATGACAGAGGATAAAGAAAAAGGAAAATTAGTCTTTCAAGGAAGAACCGAGATGATCTTTAAAATAATTGTTATAGGAGATCCCGCTGTTGGTAAAACAAGCCTTTTAACAAACTTCTGTGGTGATAAGTTTAATTATGAATACATTCCTACCGTTGGAGTAAATATCACGAAGGAGCCTGTTACTATAAAGGATGATATGGGTAAAGACATTACAATTAATTTGATGGTATGGGATATTGCTGGGCAACCGCAGTTTTATATGTTACACCGACCTTATTTCAATGGTGCTGATGGAATGATGTTGGTCTATGATATCACTCGCTCAAGTTCATTCTCAAATATAAATAATTGGTTTAGTACGAGCGTGAAATATGGGCTTTCAGGAATCCCCCGTATTTTGATTGGCAATAAAATAGATTTAAAGGATGAGAGAAAAATAATATTACCTATGGCAGAACATTTAAGTGAAAAAATTGATGCGCCCTTTTTCGAAACCTCAGCATTAACAGGGGAGAATGTTTCTGTAATCTTTCAAAAAATTGCGGAACTCACTTTAAGAGCAAAATTAGAAGAATAATCTAAATCTTTTTTCAAAATCTCCTTTTATAACCATTTTATAAATTTTAATTTTGACGCAAATGTATAAAAATTAAAATTACTTTAAGTACACTATAAATTTTATGAGGTGATTCTATGACTAAAGTTATGGCAAAAATCGAAATTAATGCTCCCCCAAACAAAATTTATAATACTTTAACTGACTTATCTTTCAATTCCAAATGGAATCCTGCTGTACTAGAAATTACAGAAACTGGTCCAAATAAGAGAGCTGTAAAAACTCAGAGTGAAGATTATACATTTACTGTAATAGAACAAAAAGAAAATGAAAGTTTTACATGTGAAGCAGTAAGCGAATATTTTAACTCATTTGGGTATTCTCTAAAGACAAAGGGAGATATAACAGAAGTATCTTCATGGATTGATTATAAAATTGTAGAACATGAGAAAATACTTCAGAGGGGAATTAAATATATATTAGGTGGATTAAAGAGTTTTGTTGAGTTTTTGGAAGATGGTGGAGATCCAGACGAATTTGACAGAAAACAAATACTCGTAAAACCATAATTCAATTTAATTTTAATTAGTGCTAAAAATTACATGGAATTTAAATATGTAAGGTTATAAACTTTAATAACAACTTTGATCACTATTTGCCTCTTTTCAAGTGAGAGAATAGAGAGAAGAAAATATTCCATTGATTTCATATGCTTAACTTTAAAAATCCTTCTCCTAAAATCTCTCTATACTATCAATAAAACTTGAATTCTGTAAAGTTTAAAAATTAGATTTAATTATGAAAAACCTTAGTTTATCCTTTTACAGATAGTTTGTTTTTCCAAAAAGTAATTTTTTCTTTTAAAGTTGATTTTATATCATCAGGAAGGGTTTCCATTCCATTTAATTTGCTTGCAAATTGTCCAATTTCATAGAGAATCCTATGCCCTCCAGTGAAAACAAATATATCTTCTTTGATGGCTTCAAGACTTTTAACTACGGGATCTGGATCATTATTTTTTTCAATATATTTTTCTAATGTGCTGAATTGATCAATTATAGCCTGCTTTTTATCAGTAGCCGAAGTATCTCTCTTTATTTCTTCACTTTGAGCTTCTTTTGAGTGAAGTGAAATATCGGCACGCTGAATTAATGATCTAATTAAGTCAAGTTCTTCTTCAAGAATCTTTTGATTTTCAATTATATTATTTAACTGTGGTGTTAACGACTTTATGTGTAGGGTTGCCTTACTTAACTCATCAATTTTATCTGTTAACATATTAATTTTTAGGTTTGTTTGTCCCATTTTAGTGATTATATCAAGACCAAATTTTTCAAGGATCGATGCGAATTTATCTAATTTTTCCCCTGTATTTTCTGTGTCTCCCATTAATTTTACGCTCCTAATTTTCTATTAAAATTTATAGTTATTAGAAAGTAAGAACTTTTACAACATTTATTTTTTATCAAAATTTATTATTTAATTAATATAATCTATTATAAAAAACTTCTTGAGTAAAAAAGTTGATTCAGTACATTAATATTCTTACAAAAGACGGTAAATCATTGTTATTCAGGAATTATGGAACTTCAGAAGTAGATAGAGATTTGTTAGCTGGATTTTTAAGTGCGTTTTCGGGGTTTATGAAAGAAATAAGTCAGAGTGATATAAAAAGCACACAGACAGAGGATTTTAAATATTTTTATACAATTATCGACACTATAATTATTGTTTTATGCTCAGATCTTGATGAAGATGATTCGACAGTCAATTCAAAAATCTTAAGTATAAGAACAAAATTTATCGAAAAATATGGAACTATTCTTGAGGATGGAAGTTGGGCAGGAAATCGAAGTATCTTTACAGAATTTGAAAAAGAAGTTGATAATCTTATTTTAGGTGCTATAAAAGTCTCGATAATAGGATTTGGTGGTGTTGGAAAGACAACATTAACTAAATTAATTTGTGGAAAAGATGTGGATCTTGAATATGTTCCTACAATCACTGCTGACATTGCTTCATACGAAGGTGATGAATTTGAAAGATCAATTACCTTATGGGATTTTGCGGGACAAGCTCAATTCAGATCATTATGGAAGGGTCTTTTGGGTGGAACAGATATTTGTCTATTAGTTACTGACTCAACTTTTGAGAATATTAATGGGTCAAAAGAAATAATTCATGAAATATTAGATAAATTTTATCAAGATAAATTAGTAATAGGTATTGCAAATAAACAAGATTTGCCAAATAGGTTAACTCCAGAATTTTGCGAAAGAATTTTATCCAGTGAAAAACGGGTAATCAAAACTCATGGAATGATTGCAATTGAACCTATGTATCGAGAAAAGATATTGGCAATCTTAAAGGAAGCTATAAAAAAAATATCTTAATAATTAATTAGGAATAAAAAATTTGAATTGAATTTGGGTGAAATTTCTGATTGATTTTGAAATTGAACATATAGAGTTAGAGCATTTGGAAAAAGGA
>JBHLNL010000189.1:0-6064 GCA_048941605.1 Promethearchaeota archaeon
TATTTCTTTTTTCACAACTGATACAAAATTAACATAAGGTCCAGACATTATATATTCCGTTTCTATTTCTTCTCCTTCTGGTATTAATCTAGTTCCTGTACATTCTCCGTGATACAATTCGAGAAGTACTCTCACTTCATGATTTAAATTACCACTGGGTTCGAAAACAAGAAGCATATTTCCTTCCCAAGTAAGCGCTGTCGGTTTATAGTTCGGATTATTGTTTATAGCATTACCAACAGCTTCAACCCATTCTTTTGTTAATACTTTCACTTTCATTCTTTTCCCTTCAATTTTTCATTTTAATTAAGATTAATTATATAATTTGTCAAAAAAGAATTTAAGATTTCAATTTTTTTAATTAGATCATTGTCAAATCTATATGAATATCAGTAAGAGGATAGGATACACAAGGGTGTATAAATCCGAATTCTTGGTCAATTTCTCTGATTATCACTTCCGGAAGCATGAAAATTTTACCAGATTTAAGTTTAGTCCTACAAAATGCACAAGCTCCTGAGCGGCATCCATTATTAATTATTAAACCCAATCTTTTTTCTTTTTCAAGACTATTTAAAATAGGTTCAACACAAGCAGCTTCTATAATTTCCTGAACTTTATTTCCATTTTTTAGGAAATCTATAGTGATCTTTATCATATTATTATCATTTATATCGTTTGGCCATCCTACTGTCTGTGTAACATCGTCTGGAACGCCATATAATTCAAAAATCATTCTATGTTCCGGAATCTTTAATGTCTCTAATTGATCTTTAATAAAGGTATACATTGCCCTATTTCCAACTATATAAAAGAATTTTTTTTCAATTTCTTTTATTTCATCTAAAATTTTATCTTTTGTAATAAATCCACAAGCACCATTCCAATTATTTCCCGGTTCAGAGAGTATATATTGAATTCTAATATTTTTTCTTCGTGTTTGGATATCTTCAAGGATTTTTCTAAATAAGATGTCCTCCTCTGTTAAACACCCATAAAACAACCAAACATTCAACTTTAAGTTTTGTTCAGTGATATCTCTTAACATCGAAATAAATGGGGTTATTCCAGAGCCTCCTGCAATGAATACCAAATCCTTCCCATGAAAAATACGATTATAATACATATCACCTAATGGTTCAGTCGCTTCTAATATATCTCCTACTTTTATATTATCAAGTAGATAATTACTCACAAAACCCCCCTCTTTTCGTTTTACTCCTAATTCATAATATGCACCTTGGTTTGGGGATGATACAAGTGAAAAAGGTCGAGATGTTTTAACTCCATTAATTTCAATCATGAGGCCAATATATTGACCGGCGCGGAATGGGGCTAAAGGTTTATTAGATCTTGCGGATACGAATCGAAATAATTTAGTATCTTTTGAGAGGTGATTTATGTCGGTAACTTGCAATATTTGCTTTTCTGGATGGATACGATCGCAAAGATTTTCCAATCCATCAAAATACCATGGTAATGGTTCAACCTCATCACGCCACTTTTTAAATTTCTCAAGCTTTTGATATTTTTTAACATCCATCATTAACTCTTTTTCCACTTTCTACCACCTCCCCTCTTTATTGTCATTTAAATACATGCCAGCAGCAATTCTCCCACTTAAAATACTTGTTGAGAATCCACCTCCAACATTTGTCCAAGCACCGCATTGATATAAACCAGGAATTGAACCACGACTTTTTAATCTAAGGGTTGGACCATTTAAAAGATCCTGAGTGTATCCATAGATAGCTCCTTCTAAATTTTTTGAATATCGATAATAAGTTAGAGGAGTAGCTGCCTCAGCGACTTCTATATAATCACGAATATCTGGACAAATAGTTTTTTCTACTAATTCAACCATTTTATCAGCGATATAATCCTTAATTTTAAAATACTGATCAGGCGAGATTGACTGCCATAACTTGCCCATTTGTAAGGTTGTTAGGACAAGCTGCGTAGATCCAGGAGGTGAAATATCATCATAAATATGATTATAACAGGCGGATACCATATATTTTGGAGGTTCTAATTTAGTAAATGATAGATAAGCGTTGTCTAAATTATCAGTTTCATTTATGAATGTTTCATGCACTTTCAATCCTAATTCTTTATATGAAGCGTTTAAACCTATATATACAGAAAAAGCAGATGGTCCTATTTCTGGTGCATAAATTTGTTTTTTATAAGTGTCTGGAACAACATCTTGAGGTAACATTTTCATTGTTGTGCATATTGGATTAACATTCGAAATTACAGCATTACAAAGATAGATATCACCATTAAGAAGCTCAACACCACAAACCTTTCCTTCTTGAACAATTATTCGATTCACTAAAGCATTAAATCTTATTTCACCACCTAATTCCTCGAATGCTTTCACAATCGCAGTTGTAAAAGCATGTGATCGTCCACTTGGAAAAGCAGCCCCAAATTTTAAGTAAATAATTAGCATCGCAATAAAGGCATATGCATTCAATCTTGAAGGAGGTAAACCTAAATACCCCCACAATTGTGCAATCACAGCCATTAAGCGCTTATTGGTAAAGAATTTTTTAAAAACATCTAAAAGTGTAAGACCTGAAACTCGTACTAACCATGGGTGCTCTTTAAGAATTTCTGTAGGTGAATATTTACCCCCTCTTCTTCCTATAAATTCAATACCAGCTAATACTTTTAGACACATATCTATAAATTCTTCTATTCCCTTCTGTTCGGAAGGAAACAACTCAATTAGTTTATTTGTATACTCTTCTATGCCGATAGGTAATGTGACATCATACCCATCCAAATAGACACTCCTATAGAACTCTGGAATTTGCTTGAATTGAATTTTGTCTGGAATTACTCCAATTCTCTCCAAAAATCGATATAAGCTTCCTTTATTATCTAAAGTTCCAAGATCACTTAATTCATGTAAAGCACCCTCAAATTCAAACCGGCCCCTCACAAAAGAAGTAGCAAAGCCACCTGGAACGTTATGTTTTTCCAACAATAATACTTTCTTCCCTACTAGCGCAAGCTGAGATGCTGCACCAAGTCCTCCAAGTCCTGCTCCAATAACTATGACTTCATAATTTTCCAATACTTTATTTTTGTCATAAATAAGATCATTCATAAAAAATAATTCTATCAGATAACTTTTAAAATTATAGATTTTAATTCATTTAGTTCTAATTTTGATAGAAAAGACAAGATTTAAGAGATTTTCTTTAAAAAAAATATTTAAATTAACGTCCAATGAATACTGGATCTCTTTTTTCTTTAATAGCTTTCATCGATTCCTTAAAATCGTGGGAAGTAAAAGTTTTTCTTAAAGCTCTATTTTCCAAATCTAAAGTTTTAGCTAAAATCTCTCTAAAATAAGCGTGCATTGTTTTTTTCATGAGTTTAAGTGATAAGCTTGGACCTCTTGGAGGGATCAATTTCAATGCTTGTTCTCTTGAATAGAGCATTAATTCATCAGGAGGGAGAACTTTATTTACAATTCCAAGTTCATAGGCTTTTTGAGCAGTTATTTTTTCACCGAAATAACAAATTTCTTTCGCCTTTTGAAAACCAACCAGCAATGGTAAAAGAAATGAACATGCAAATTCTGGAACTATACCCATTTTTGAGAAAAAGAATCCTAACCATGCATCTTCAGACATATAAATTAAATCAGCACCAGCTAGGGGCATTGTAATTCCTCCTCCAATTGCCATTCCATTAATAGCAGCAATAACAGGTTTATTAAAACTCCAAAATTTCATACATATTTTTTTTTGTGCAATATCCATAAGATCAATTTCGGGATATTTTTTCATTTGATCCATCATTTCTGGTTTGAAATAACCTCCTGAAGTAAAGGCATTCCCCCTTGAATCTCCCGTGATTATAAGTACTCTAGCATTTTTATCTTGTTCCATATCTTCCAAAACAGTATATAACTCTAAGAAACTAATATAAGTAACAGCATTCCTAGCCTCAGGTCGAGAAATTGTTGCAGTACATATACCATTCTCTTCCTTTTCATAAATAATATCTTCAAAATCTTCTATCTTCATAATTAGATTCAAACTGTATTTTTTCTTTTGAATAACCTTTAAACTTATGATTATTTATAGTTAATCCTAATACAATTTATAAGAAAAGATATAAAAAAAAGTATTATTTTTTAGGTTTTTTTTTTAATTAATTCACTAATTTATCTTCTCTGCTAGAATTATTGTTTGAGATGTCTATTCGTTGGATTTTCTCAAAGCCTTCTTTAAGACTTTTCCAACCATTGTTAAAGGAAGTTCTTCTTGGAAATCCCAGATCTTAGGCACCTCATATTTTGAGAGGTTTTCTTCAGCATATTTTTTAATACTTGCTTTTACTTCTTCAGTTGCTTCTACTCCTTCCTTAAGCTGAATAACTGCTTTCACAATTTCTGCACCAGGTCTGTCAGGATTAGGAACTCCTATTATAGCAAGTATTTGAATATCAGGATGCTTTGTCATCACTTCCTCAACATGAACACTATACACTTTGAAACCACTTACTATAAGCATATCCTTTGTACGATCTACGATTTTAAGATAGCCATCCTCATCAAAAACACCAACATCACCTGTATGAACATATCCATCTTTATCGAACGTAACAGCTGTAGCTTCAGGTTTGTTATGATATTGTTTAGCACAAGATGGACCCTTTATTAAAATTTCACCCGGTTGTCCAACCTCTTTTATTTCTGCTCCAGACTCTGTATCTATTAGTTTAATATCTGTATCTGGCCATGGTAATCCAACTGTTCCAATTTTCTTCTCACCATACATTGGATTTGCGGTTACTACAACTGCAGTTTCAGTCATACCATAAACTTCAACAAATTTATTCTCTGAGTGGAATTGTTTTTCAAATTCTCTTATAGCTTCTGGCGGAAAAGGTGCTGCACCACTTACATATAGAGAAATATTATCCAATACTTCTGGTGGGATTTTTTTCGACATTGGGTTATTCTGAATCATTAAAAATAAAGTTGGTACATTTCCAAAACTTGTAGGTTTTTTATCAATGATTTCTTTTATTATATGATCAGTATCTCTTGGATTTGCTATTAGTGTTTGCACACCTCCTAAATAAACCAAGAAAAGTCCAATAAGATATCCTGCAATGTGAAAGAAAGGAAATGCTGAAATGAGTACTTCTTTACCTTTCTCCCTATCAAGCCAGACATCAAATTGATGGATATTTGCCATTAGATTCGAGTGAACTATATCAACTCCTTTAGGAAGCCCTGTAGTTCCTCCAGTATATTGTATTAATGCTAAATCTTTTTTTGGATCAACATTAACTTTTTTCAAATCAATTTCAGTGTCTAGTGCCTCTAGAAATGGTACTACAGTTTTTCCTGGCCAAGGGATTATTTTCCCTTTTGGTATTTTTTTTATTAATTTTCCCATAAAAACTTTAAATCCACCGAAACCCATAAATTCTGAAATATTTGTTGGGGTTATTACTTTCAAATCAGGCAAGCGATCATAGATCTTTGAAAATACCTTTTCGTGAAGAATATCCATTGTGACTAAGAATTTTGCACCCGAATCCTTCATCTGATATACCATTTCTTCGGGACTTAATAATGGTGAACATCCTGTAACAGTACCTCCAGCCATATATGTTCCATAAACAGAAAAGAGATATTGAGGAGAATTTGGTAAACATATTGCTAGCACATCACCCTTATTTAGTCCATTTTTTTGCAGGAATGTAGCAAATTTTTGAGAATAATCTAATATTTCTTTAAAAAGGAAAGTACGATCCATGAAATAAATCCCAATTTTATCAGCATATTCAGTCATCTTTTGAGTCAACATAGTTCCTATATCTTCTGTTGGATATGTTAATTTTGCTGGAACATGTTTATCATAAGACTTTAACCAAAATTTTTCATCACTCATTTGTTGATTCATCTACTTTAACACTTTTTAGAAATTTAAATTAAAATGATTGATTATTTACTATGTTCTTAAGAGTTTATAAAAATTAACATTTTTTTTCTTAAGATTTTGATTATATATCTCTTCTAGAGAGGGAA
>JBHLNL010000033.1:0-25880 GCA_048941605.1 Promethearchaeota archaeon
TATAAAACGCTCTATTATTACAGCACAGATAGATTTGCTAAAAGGAAGAGAATTCTCTTTTTGGTGAATATATTCCATTTTTGCAATATCTCCAATCTTTGCTGGAGTTAGCTCATTAATTGCCCAGCCAGTGCCAATTGCTCCATAAATTGTAAAATAACTAGGATTAAAATTAATTCCTTTAAATATTACTTTCAATTTGTACGCGCGAAAAATGAAGGCAACTGTATATGTTATACAGAACAAAATAATACCAATTAAAGATATTCTTTGAAGATTTTCAAAAATTGTCTGATAATCTACAAAAATAATCATTAGAATAATTATAAGAATCGTGAAGCATCCAATTATGATGCGTTTTGTTTTTGTTTCCATGTTGAGAAATCAGAATTAAAAATATTAAATAAATTTATATATTCTTTAATGGCAAGATTCATTTTTACATGAAATAAATTAATTTTTAGCAAGAAAACTAGAATAAATTTTATTTTTTTAAGAATAATTAATATTTATATTAGCCTAATTTCTTTAAACCAATTCAGTATCAAGTATAATGAAAAAAGTAGAATTAATGGCTCCCGCTCGGAACTTTAAGGCAATAAAGGCTGCTTCGAAATATGCGGATTCAGTTTATTTTGGGATTGAAAAATATAACATGAGGATGCGTACAGAAAATATTAATTTAGAAGAATTAGACAAAATCTTAGATTACTGTAGAAAAAATGAATTGAAAGCTTATTTAACAATGAATATTTTGATGTACGATAATGAATTAAACGATCTTAGGAATTTAATGGATAAAGCTAAGAATTCTGGTATTAACGCTGTAATAATCCATGATTTTGCTGCACTTCAAATAGCTAAAGATTTGAACGTGCCATTTCATGTTTCTACTCAATGCAATGTATCTAATTCTCTAAGTGCAAAGTTTTATGAGGATTTAGGAGCAGAAAGGATAATTTTAGCAAGAGAACTATCTTTAGAAAAAATTAAAGAGATAAAAAGGAATCTTATAAAAACAGAAATTGAAGTATTCATTCATGGAGCAATGTGTACCTCAGTAAGCGGAAGATGTTATTTTTCTCAAGATATTTGTGGGACTGCTAAAAAATCTGCTAATAGAGGAATGTGTGAACAACCCTGTAGAAGAAGATGGTGGATGCGTGAAGAATCTGGAACCGAATATATATATAATGGAGTAAGATTTATAAATTCAAGAGATCTGTGCACAATTGCTTATATTCCTAATTTAATTGAAGCAAATATTGATGCTTTTAAAATAGAAGGGAGGATGCAACATCCACATTATGTTGAAGTTGTTTCAAAAACTTATCGAGAAGCTATTGAGGCGTATTATAATGGAATATTTACAAAAAAGAAAGTAGGAAAATGGGTTACAGAATTAAAGAAAGTTTATAATAGAGGTTTTACTCCAGGTTTTTATTTTAAAAGGATGACTGAAGAAGATCATCAACATAAATCACCAACAAATTTATCTCATTACAGATATATAAGAGTAGGACAAATTGAGAAATATGATGAAAACACAAATTTTTCAACTATTTCATTAGACAATGGATATCTTTCTATAAATGATGATATTATAATCATGGGTAAAGATACTGACACATATATTCATCAAAAGGCTGAAAAAGTAAAGTATCAAGGGAAGAGTGTAAAAAAAACACTAAGAGGTTCAAAAGATAACAAAATTATTATTGAATTAAAAGTAATTGATAGAGTAATCGGGAGTGGAAAGGATAAAGTATATGTTTTTACTGATAAAACATACTATAAAAAGAAATATTCATTATGATTTATTCATTTAATTTCATGTAAGAACTCAATTAAAATAGGTTTTTTTTATGGAAAAAGATAAAAAGAAAATTGTAGAATCTGTTCCTAATTATTCTGAAGGAAAAGATGGAAAAAAGATCGAATTAATAGTTAATGAAATAAAAAACACTCCTAACACTCGGATTGTAGATGTTCAATATGATTCTGATTATAATAGAGCAGTAATTACATTTGTTGGAACGCCTGAAGCAGTTTTAAAAGCAAACATTAGTGCAGCAGAAAAAGCTATTGAATTGATTGATATGAATACACATAAGGGCCAGCATCCTCGAATTGGTGCTATTGATGTAGTTCCATTTGTGCCAGCACAAAATGTGAGTATGGATGAATGTATTGAGTTGTCAGAAAAATTTGCAGAAAAAATGGCAACCAAAGGAATCCCAATATATCTTTATGAAGAATCTGCTCGAAAATTAGAAAGGAAAAACATAGACAACATTCGAAAGGGGGAATATGAAAAACTTAAAGATGATATTAAAACAGACCCTGAACGAAAACCTGATTTTGGTCCCTCTGAATTTCATCCTACTGCTGGTGCAATAATAACTGGGGCAAGAAATCCATTGATAAGTTTTAATATTAACTTAGATACTAAAGATGTAAGAATTGCAAAAAAAGTTGCTAAAGCTATTCATTTACGTTCTGGTGGACTAGTAAATATCAAAGCAATGGGAACAGAACTAGCCAATCGAGATTTTGTACAAGTTGGGATTTCTAATATTAATTATAGGAAAACACCTTTATATAGGCAATTAGAGTTAGTAAGAATGGAAGCCGCTAGATATGGAGTATCGGTAATAGGATCCGAATTAGTAGGTGTTTTACCTTTAGGAGCAGTTCTTAACTCATTAGAATATTATTTACAACTTGAAAAACCTGATAAATTGGAAGATAAACACTTATTAGAACATTATTTTGATTTTTAAGAATTAAATCTAAGAATTAAGTTGATAAATTATTATCAACTACTATCTTTCCATTTTTTATTACTATTAAGGCTAAATTTACTCCAAAATGATAAGGTAGGAAATTGTGATTAGGTATATCAAAAACTATTAAATCTGCTTTTTTACCAATTTCTAGACTCCCAATTTCATCTTGTTTTTGAAGCGCACATGCAGCATTTATAGTTGCTGCAGTTAGTGCTTCTGCTGGTGAAAGTTTCATGTTGTAACAAGCTAATGCAATTATCATTTGCATTGATTCTGTCCAACAATTCGGATTAAGATCAGTTGCTATGGCAACAGGTATTCCTAATTCGATCATTTTTCTAGCAGGTGCGTATTCATTTAACATTAAACAAAAAGGTGTTCCTGGTAAAAGAGTAGCTATAACTCCTGCTTCTGCCATAGCCTTTAAACCCTTTTCATTGGACTTTAAAAGATGACTTGCTTGTATTGCTCTCACTTCAGAAGCTAATAAAGCTCCATTAGTATCTACAATCTCATCAATATGGATTTGAGGTTTTAAACCATATCTAATTGCGGTTTTTAATATTTTACGTGCTTGTTTTATGGAGAATATTCCTTCTTCACAAAATACATCACAGAATTCAGCAAGTCTTTCCCTAACAATTTCTGGAATCATGTCTGAAATGATCAGATCAACATATTTATCTCTTTTATCATTATATTCTGGTGGTATTGCATGGGCACCTAAAAAAGTTGGAATTATATCCATTGGATGTTCATCATTTAAAATTTCAATAGCTCTTAATTGTTTAACTTCACTTTCCGTTGTTAATCCATAACCAGATTTAGCTTCTAAAGTAGTTGTACCATATGACAGCATTCTATCTAAGATTTTCATTCCATTTTTAACTAATTTCTCTATTGAGGCTTGTCTAGTTTCGCGAACAGTCTTTAGGATCCCTCCTCCTAATTTTAATATCTCGAGGTATGATATCCCCTCAAGTTTCATTGATAATTCATTTTCTCTTGTACCCTCAAAAATAATGTGTGTATGCGGATCAATGAAACCGGGAGTAACAAGCTTATTAGTTGCATCAATTTTAGTGGGGATTTTCCCAAATTCATATTTAGACATAAGTTCATCTGTGTTACCGATAAAAATAATGATATCATCCTTAATGGCTACAGCTCCATCATTAATAACCGCTAATTCGGACATATTTTCTTCTATTCTTGGAGCACCATATTTCGTATTCATCGTAACAAGTTCATTAATGTGAAATATCGCTAAATCTGGATCAACATCAGTAAAAAGTTCTTTTTTTGAATACGTAGATGCAACAAACATATTAATTCCACTTAAAATATTGTTTTGCGATTGATAATAATTTATTACCTCTAATAATTTCTATTGCTACTTCTATATAATCTGAGAGAATTGTATCTTCAGTTATATGAGGTATCGCTTCTCTTATAAATTTATGACATGCTTCTAAAATTTGACTCGACTTTAATGGTCTCCTAAAATCAAGTGCCTGAGCTGCACACAAAAGTTCAATTGCTAAAATTTTTTCTAAGTTAGAGATTATTCTAAGAGCTTTTCTTGCACTTATTGCGCCCATGCTTACATGATCTTCTTGTCCACCCCCAGTAGGGATGCTATCCGCACTTGCAGGATAACAAAGAGATTTATTTTCACTAACTAAAGCAGCTGAAGTATATTGAACTATCATAAATCCAGAGTTCAATCCTGCGTTTTCTATTAAATATAAAGGTAACTCCCACTTACCTTCTAAGAGAAGGAAAATGCGGCGATCTGAAATATTACCAAGTTCAGAAGCAGCTAAACTAACATAATCTATAGGTAAAGCTAACGGTTGTCCATGAAAATTTCCACCACTATAAGTTTCATTTTGATCAAATACAACAGGGTTGTCAGTAACAGAATTAATTTCAAGGTCTAGTTGTTTTTTTAAATGAGACAAAGCATCTCTAGAAGCACCATGAACCTGCGGAATACATCGAATGGAATAAGGATCCTGGACACGTCCACAGTCCTTATGGGATTCTACCATTTGTGAATCCTCCAAAAACATTCTCATTCTTTCCGCAACTGTTATTGCTCCATTATGAGGCCTCAAATTTACAAGTTTTTCAGCAAATGGTTGAGTGGATGCCAGATAACCTTCCACTGTTAATGCACCAATAAGATCAGCATGATCCAGACAATTTGATAATAATTCAACAATTTTTATCGCATGTGCAGCTATAAATTGAGTTCCATTAATCAATGCTACTCCTTCTTTTGCTTGTAACTTTAATGGTTTGATATTCTGCTCTTTTAATATTTTTTTAGTTGGTATATAATTTTTACCATCTTTAGACAAATAACCTTCTCCAATTAAAGGTAAAAATAAATGAGCTAAAGGTGCTAAGTCTCCAGAAGCCCCAACTGAACCTTTTTTAGGAACTAATGGAATAAAATCATTATCTATATGCCAACATATTCTTTCTATCACTTCTAAAGAAACTCCTGAATAACCCCTTGATAAAGTATGTACCTTTAATATTAGCATTAATTTAGAAATTTCAAGATCTACAGGGGAGCCTACACCCACGCTATGACTTTTAAGAAGATTCTCTTGTAGCTTTCCAGTTTCTTCTTTTGAAATCTTTGTGGTGCAGAGTGATGCAAATCCTGTATTTATACTATATACTAACTTTTCTCCTTTAGCTATTGATTGTACAATATTATAATTTTTAATAATTTGCTCTTTTATCTTATCTGTTAGAATACCTTTCATAAACCCTTTGGATATTTCTAAAGCTTTTTCAATAGTTAAATGCTCCTCTGCATATCTAAAAATATTTCCCATAATTATTCAACTCCTTAATTTATTAAGCTATTTAACTTGATTTTATTTTCATTTCAGCTTTTTTAAATAATTCTCTACTATATTATCTAAAAGTTTATCTTCTGCTATAAATGGTAATGTTAAATGTCCTCTTTTTTCATTCTCTAAATTCCAATTTAAAGCAGTCTCATAAGCATTAGTATTTCTAGCCCAACTTCTTCTAGCTATCCCTCCCATTACATCCCATTCAATAGCAGCATTGATAATATGATCAACTCTTTCAGAACCATCTAAAACTAGTCCAAATCCTCCATTAAAGCATTTCCCAATCCCAACACCCCCTCCATTTGATAAAACTACATAAGTCATACCTCTCACTGCATTACCAGTAAAACAATGAACAGCCATTTCTGCCATTACATTACTCCCATCTCTGATATTAGATGTTTCTCTAAAAGGCGAATCTGTTCCAGATACATCATGATGATCTCTTCCTAACATTATTGGGCCAATCTCCCTCTTCCTTACCATATCATTAAACTTTAAAGCGATATTAATTCGTTCCTTAGCATCAGCATATAAAATTCTTGCTTTTGTTCCAACAACCAATTTATTCTTTTTAGCGTCCCGTATCCAATAATAATTATCTCTGTCTTGAGCTCTTCTCTCTGGATTAATAGAGTTCATTGCTGCTTGATCGGTTTTATCCAAGTCTTCTTCTTTTCCAGAAAGGCAAACCCATCTAAAAGGTCCGTAACCATAATCAAAACAAATTGGTCCCATTATATCTTCAACGTAGGATGGAAAAACAAATCCTTCTGAGGGATCTGTACCATTTTTCGCTATATTTTTAGCACCTGCATCGAATACTGCTTTCATAAAGGAATTTCCATAATCCCAAAAATAAGTCCCTCTTTTTGTCATAATTTTAATAAGTCTGAATTGTTCTTTTAAAGATTCATCCACAAGTTTCTTAAATCTCTCACTATTGGATTTAATTAATTCTCTACCCTCTTTAAAGCTTATTTGATAAGGAGTATAGCCACCTTCATAGACAGCATGACAAGATGTCTGATCTGAAGCAAGATCTACTTTAATATCTTTCTCAACAACATATTTCCATAAATCTACAATATTACCTTGATATGCAATAGATATTGGTCTTTTTGATTTTCTGGCATCTTCCACCCATTCAAAAATTTCATCTAAATTATCAGATATTCGAGAAACCCATCCTTGTTCATATCTGGTTTTAATTCTTGAATCATCAACTTCAGCTATTACACCAATCCCTCCTGCAATTTCAATGGCTTTAGCTTGTGCTCCACTCATACCTCCTAATCCAGAAGAAAGATATAAAATGCCATTTAGACTTCTATCCTGCGGTAAATTTAAGTATAATCTTCCTGCATTTAATAGGGTAATGTACGTACCATGGACAATGCCTTGAGGTCCTATATACATCCATCCTCCAGCAGTCATTTGACCATAATTAGCAACACCTAAAGCAGCTGCAACAGAAAAATAATCCGAATTATCAAACATCCCAACCATTAAGCCATTGGTCGAGATTACTCTTGGAGCAGTTTCTGAAGTAGGGAAGAGACCAACAGGATGTCCTGAAGCTATAACAAGAGTTTGGTTTCTATTAATTACTTCAAGATATTTTTTAACTAATTGGTACTGCATCCAATTCTGAAATACTTGTCCACTTTCTCCATAAGTTACTAATTCATAGGGATAAAGGGCTACTTCGAAGTCAAGATTATTATCTATCATTACTTGTAGAGCCTTTCCCTCAAGTGTTTTTCCTTTATATTCATTAACAGATTTTGCTTTTATAGGACCTTCTGGTCTATATCTATATCCATATATTCTTCCTCTCAAAACTAGTTCTTCCATAAATTCAGGCGCTAATTTCTCATGTAAAGAAGGAGGAATATATCTCAAAGCATTTTTTAAAGCTAATTTTGTTTGAATTGGGGTTAATTTATAGCCTCTAGATGGCGCTCTTCTTATACCTTCAAAGAATTTTGGGTAATGTGGTAGCTCCTCTGATAAAGTGATTTTTATAGCTTTTGAAATATCCATAGTTTATCTAACTCCATTTAATATATAAATCATATTATTTTAGAGTTACTACTTGATAAAAGATACAATATAGATTTGTTATTAGTGGTTAAGAATGTTTTATTAGAGATAAGAAAAGAAGAATTTATATAAATATTAATTATTTGAGAATTTTAATCCCTCTAAGTTCTAATTTTTGTAGAAAATCTAAATATCCTTTAAGATTATTTTTTTCGATGTTTAAATATTGAAGAGATGGTAATGATTCTAATGATTCTGGTAAATCAGTTAGGTAATTTGATCTTAAAAATAAATATTTTAACTTTTTGAGTCGACCAATTGATACAGGAAGACTTGATAATTTATTGTTCCCTAAATATAAATATTTTAATGATTGTAATGATCCAATTGATTCAGGTATTTCTTCTAACTCATTATAATATAAATACAGGTGTTTAAGTGAAGTAAGAGAACCAATAGTCTCTGGAACGGCAATTAGATGATTTTTTCCTAAATCTAATACTTCTAGAGTTGTTAGAAAACCTAAAGATTTTGGAATTGAAATTAGTTTATTAAATCCTATAATAAGCGTTTTAATTAAAGGAAGAGCCCCTATTGAGGGAGGGATATTTTCAACTTTGTTTGTAGAAATATCTAATTCTAAAAGTGATGAAAGTGAACCTATGGATTCAGGAATTTTATCCAATTGATTTTTGCTTAGATCTAATATTTCTAGAGATTTAAGTGAACCAATTGATTGTGGTAAATAGTTTATTTGATTATCATATAGGTTTAACTCGCAAAGTGATTTTAAATGTCCTATTGATTCTGGTAAATCAATTATTTTATTAATATTAAGTCTTAAATTTTGAAGATTATCAAGTTTACCAATGGATTCTGGAATATGTGTTAAGTTATTACGTCCACATCTTAACGTATTTAGGTTTAAAAGTTTTCCTATAGAATCTGGTATCTTTCTTAAATTATTATCTGAAATTTCAAATCTTAATAATGATATAAGATTCCCTATAGTGTCAGGAATCTCTATTAGATTATTGGATGACAAATTTAGATTTTCAAGCAAAGAAAGCGAACCTATACTTTCGGGAAGCGATTCCAACTTATTTGAAGTTAAACCAAAATAAATTAAATTTCTGAGTTGCCCCACAGATTCTGGTAATTCAGTCAGATTATTATTTTGTAAAAAAAGAGATGTTAATGAAGATAAATTACCAAACTCTTCAGGTAGTACAGTTAACTTATTATTCCTTAAATTAACTCTTTTTAAAGATGTTAGTTGACAGATAGAATCAGGAAGAATAGTTAATTTATTGTTTCCTAAAAAAAGAATTTCCAATGATTTCAAGTTACCAATTGAATTGGGTAACCTTTCAATTTTATTACCACTTAAATCTAAAGTTTTTAAATTTTGTATTTCCCCTATAGAATTTGGAACATTTATTAATTTATTTTCACTCAAATCTAAGGTCTCCAATGATATCAGGGATCCAATTGTGTCTGGTAAGGAATTCAACTGATTTGATTCCAAGTGTAGTTCTTTAAGGGAATAAAGTAAATTTATTGATTTAGGTAATTCTTTTAACTGATTTTCACTTAAATCTAAAATTTCTAATTTAGGAAGAGAAAATAATTCTTCTGTAATGGTATTTAAATCATTACCTCTAATGAAAATCTTCTTTAAGGATGAAAACAACTGGATTTCTTTAGGTATTGTAACCAAACCGCAAGAAAATAGACTTAATCCTGTAATTTGACCATTTTCTAAATAATATCCGAGAGAATATCGCTCTAATTGAGGAATTTCTGATAATGATTCACCTATATGCTTTTCTAATGCCTCTAATGCTTCGATTTCTTCCTTTGAAATTGTCATTTTTTTCTGATTTTTCTTAATGATGTTTTAGAAATATTATCACTAATCGTTTAAAAATTAATATAATTTGACAATATTTATGTTTATTATTCTAGAAATTGGAATAGGTTAAGAATATATTTAAAAGATGAAACCAAAAAAAAATAGAAAATTTAAATTTGAAACAAAGAAAATGGATATTATATTAAAAATCGATATCCTTACCTTCATAAGCATAAATAAATAATTTTTCAAATTCTGCCTTATTTGGGATTCTTGGTACTAAAACACTAGTAGCTTCTTGAAAGCATAATGAAATCAGGGTTTTAAAATTTTCCTCAAAATCTTTTTTAGATACACCTGTTTCTTTAAGGCTTGAAGGAAAATTAACTTTTTTTTGAAGTTCTTTAATTTTATCTACCACTTTATAAGCTGCATTTTTATCATCTTCTGCCCAATTAGCCCACCCTAATTGTTTTGCCAGTTTACTATAAATTTTAATACTTTCAGAGGTCTCCCCAGGTTCGTTTAGAACATATTGTACAGCATAAGGGAGAGAAATTCCGCATGCTTCGCCGTGAGGTACATGAAAGAGAGAGCCAAAAGTATGACCTAAAGTGTGTGCAAGCATCACTTGAGCATTTCCAAAAGCTAAACCGGAGATACTCGCTGCTTGATGCATTAAATCCCTAGCTTCCTTATTTCTTCCATCTTTACAAACAATCGGTAAATATTTAAAAATAAGTTCTATAGCCTTTAAAGCTAAAGCGTTACTAAATTCATTTCCCCAAACAGAAACTAAACATTCTACTGAATGGGCTAATGCATCAAATGCACTGGAAACTGTTAATTTAGGAGGCATATTTTCAGTGAATATAGGGTCAACGATGGCATAGGTAGGGACTAAACCTTTATTCATACAAAAAACTTTTCTCCAAACATTATTCTCATATCTAGATATAACTCCAACATTTGTTGTTTCTGCTCCTGTTCCAGAATTAGTGGTAATAGCAATATATTTTGCTTTCTTACCTATTTCATATATTTCAGTACTATTCACTTGAATATTGTCAATATTATATTCTGGAAATTCATATAAACACCAAATTACTTTAGCGGTATCTATAACAGATCCTCCTCCTAATGCAATTATCAAATCAGGAGCATATTTTATACACTCTTCTTTGCCTTTCATTACATCTTCTTCATGAGGATCAGGAACTACTTCTTTAAATATCGTATATGTTTTTTGATATTTGTCTAGCTTTTCAGTTAAAATTCTTAAAAGTCCTGCATCTTCAATACCTTTATCAGTAATAATAAAGCATTTATTTCCACTTATATCCTCTAGAAAGTTTAAAGCATCTTCACCAAATATTATATTAGGACTATAAAAAAACCACATTTATGTTTTTCACCTATAATTTTTCCTTTTAGAATTATTGATTTTAATATAATTTGATAATAATGCTTAGTTTTTATTAAATTTAATATGCAAATAAAAACTAAATTACGAATTTTATAATACACAAGTTTCATTTTAAAATATTAAGGAAATTAGGAAGGATGATTGAAATATGAAAGAATCAGAACAAGATAATTTATTCATTACATTTCAACAAACTATTGAAAGCATAATAAAAGAAAAAAGAAAGAATCCCAAGAATGAAAAATTACTAAACAATTTTAATGCTAGAATAATCATTGGTTTACAAATTGAAGAAGACTACTATTTCTGGGTAAATTTAATTGCTAATGAGGGAATCTATTCTCTTGGAAAAGAAAAACTAGAAGAATATGATTTAGAACTAAGAGCGGCCCCTGAAGATTTAATTTTTTTTGTTAATGGTGAGAATTCAGTTTTAAATATGTTATTTAAAAAGAATAGGTTTAATTATAAGAAATTAAGATTCTCAAAAGGATCAACTGGAAAACGTAATTTAGGAACTTTATTAAAGCTTTCGAAGATTCTAGTTTTGGATTGAAATACCTTTTGAGAAGAAATTAATACTTTTTATAAATCTGGTTACTTTTATAGGCAAAATAGAAATCTAAAACACTTAATTCTCTCAATTTTTTATCTAATTGGAAGAGTTTTATATTAATATCCTTAACTCTAATATCAATATTTATTTCAATAAAAGAAGGAATATTACTTGCTACAAATGACCATGCTCCGGTAACACTACCGGGATTTATTAATAGAATCCCTTCTTTTGTTAAAAAAATTTCTTCTTTATGGGTGTGCCCTGAAATTATTATATTATAACCTTTTTCTTGAGCAAGAATTTTTAATTGATCGTGGTCTCCTCTAGGTCTGATTTGTGCTCCATGTGTTAATCCTAATGTAATTTTGTTTTTATCTTCAAAAAAAAGATCTAATTTTTGATAAGTAGGGGAATCTCGATTACCATAATAATAATCCATATTTCCAATTACTTTAAATAGAGTAATTTTTGTTTTTTGTTTCAATAACTCAAGCAATTTGGGGAAATCGATTAAATCTCCTGTAAAAAAAGTATAATCAAAAAGTTCTGATTCTATTAATTCATTAATTTTATCATAAATTTGTATAGGAATATCCTTTGCACGAATAGGTATATGTGAATCTCCAATACATAAAATTTTATACATAAAATCTCCTAAACATAAGATTTACTCTTATTTTTTGAATCCTGGACTAATATCCAAAAGTTTTTAATCATATCTTCTAAACTAGGAAAAGTTGGGATATTATGTTCCCCCATCAACCGAGACACTAGTTCAACTTCTTCAATTTCACCAATTAACCAGAAAAAAGCTGGTTTAGTACCACTGTTGAGGATTTCAGCAAGTTGTTTGTAATTAGTTGAATACCAGCGTTTTGAACAGAACATCATTTGAAGAATACCCTCTATTTTATCATCTTCTAATAAAATTTCATAAACTGTATTCATAATATCTCCAGGATTTATATTATTCATCATTGCCTTTTCCATTGCAGGCCAAAAATCTATAAGTGCAAATCTATTTGGGGGCATCCATTCTGGAAATATTTCTACTAGTCTTTTATATGCCTGTTCACCAAAATTCGGAAAATTTAAACCATATTCTGCGGTAATGTCAGCGACTATTGTACCAGCACCGCCAGATCCTGTAATTAAGGACACATTTCCTAGTTTTGGTAATTTTTTATTTTCATTATACATCATTGAAAAAGTTCGGGCAAATTGAAATAGTTCATGAAAATTTCTTGCTTTAATTACACCAGATTGTTTAATGATCGCATTAATTAATTGTGAATTCTCAGCTAACGCTCCTGTGTGACTCGAGGTCGCTTTTTGACCTTGGAGTGTTATACCTCCTTTCACTAGAATTATAGTTTTGTCTGTTTTATCTTTTGTTCTCCTGCACAATTGTATAAACTTTCTTGGATCTTTAAATGATTCAAGATACACTGCTATAACATTTACAGTTGGATCCTCTATAAAATATTCCAAAAAATCATTTTCACTTAAATCCATCTTATTTCCAATTGAGCATGAATATCTGATGGCTAAATCGGGATACTTTTCCATGAGGTACATCAAATACCCACCATTTAACATTCCCGACTGGCTAAGAATAGCAATATTTCCTCTTTTATATTTATAAAAAACAGCAAAACTAGTAAAAAATCCCCCTTTTTCATTATCTTTTGCATCACTATCTCCCTCAATCCGAGTAAGACCCATGCAATTTGGTCCCATAATTCGGATCTTCGAAAAATTATCAGTAATTCTAAGAATCTGTTCTTTTAGTTCAAGACCTTTCTCACCTACTTCTTCAAATCCAGATGCCTCAATAATTGCACCTTTAATACCTTTTTGAATGCACTCCTCTAGTATCTTAGGTATTATACGATTTGGAACATAAAATATAGCAAGATCAATATCTTCTTCAATATCTAAAACTGATTTTTTAAACTCTAATCCAAAAAGATTTCCATTTGAATTTGGGTTAATAGGAAAAATTTTGCCTTTAAAGTTGTTGGTTACTAGATTATCCATTATACGATGTCCACCTTTAGTTGGATTCTTTGAAGCTCCAATTACAGCGACACTTTTTGGATTTAAAAATAGGTTAACAATATTATTATTAGACAATATATTTAAGCTTCTCTTTTATTTTTTAGTTTATTTATATATTCTTATATTTGTTATACTCTTTTTGAACAAATTGATATAACTTTTTAGCATTTTCATCTTCTTCAAAATGTTTTATAACGGGAGCTAAAAATTTATTTAGATATTTAATAACTGCAGGTTTTAAATCAGGTGGATTCAATTTTCCATCAATGTAGTCCTTTTCTAAATCCTTATAAGAGCTATATTTAATTGTGCCACCATATTTTTCTGGACGTTCAATTTCAACACTATCTACAAGTTCAAATATGATATATTTGCAATACTCTAAAACAGGATTTTCTTTAGTCTGTTTAGGAGGACAATATGCTTTATTTATCTTACGTTTTACATCATTAGGTGAGTCTAACATAAATATTGATGAATCAGGGTCAGATTTAGACATTTTAATTTGAATTGTCCTATCAATACTATCTAAATCTGTAGGTGGGGGATTATTTAAGCCCATTAACATATGATGATGGATTGCAATTGGTTTTGGTTTTTTCAATTTTTTTGCAATTTCTCTTGCTAAGACATTTACTTTTCTTTGATCCATACCAAGTTGGCAAATATCCGCAGGAAGATAAAAAATGTCAGCACACTGCATCAATGGATATAAAATTTGTGAAGCATATAGTTTATCTGATTCACTTCGGCCCATTATTTGAGTGCATCGTTTAACTCTTTTTAAAGTTGTGTCTATTCCAATCTTTAATACTAATTCCCAATAATCGGAGTTTTTTACAATATCTGACGCATAAATAAACTCAACTTTACTTAAATCCATCCCCGAAACTTTCCACAATTCAATGAAAAAATCTCCCACTTTTTTAATTATTTTAAGATTTCCACCAAATTTTTTGTTAGCTGCTGCATGCCAATCTGCGACTAGAAATTTAAATCGTATTCCCGCTCTTGTTATTTTATTTACATTAATAGCTCTTAGAAGACCTTGAGCAATATGAATATTACCAGAAGGTTCAAATCCATCATAAGCGTATATTTCTTTATTATGATCAACCTTCCATTGAATCATTTCTCGTAATTCATCTATGTTAATAATTTCTTCTCCAACTTCTTTTAATAAAGCAAGCTTTTCATCTAAAGTTAAAGACATACCATCATTCACTAAACATGTAATGATTTAGTAAATTAATTGATTGATATAACCTTTTGGATTTTAGAAATACATTATTAATCTATGAGAATATTAGGAAATAAAAAGATTGTTTTTAGTTTGCGAGTTTAATTTATTCTGTTTTACTTATTTTGAGTCTAAATAAAAATCCTGGAATCCATAAAGCAATTCCTAATGTTGCTCCCAATAAAAAAGTAATTGGATCATTCCACAGATAAATTTTATAGATCAATGTTAAAACTAGAATGGCTATTCCAATCAGAATTCTTAAGGGATAATTGAGTCTATTATTTACTACTTCATGTAGCAAATAAAAAGATAATATAATTGCATGACCACTAAATGGAATACTTATAAAATATCGAATAAAAGAAATTATACCTATAATGATGCTTTCAATTAACAGTAAAATATAGTTAGATTTCTTTTTTTGCTCATTCCAAGACCAAATTACCTCACCTATTAGAATCCCATATGGAAAAAAAACCGGAATCATGTATATTGGAGGAGTATAAATGCTTAATGTTTCAGTTGCAGTAGTAACTAACGGATAACCTCTAATAAAGAAATATAATGCTGATAAAATAACTAATATCAATCCAGTACAATAAATAATAAGTGGTTTTTTTACTGAAGGTTTTAACTTAGATAGCACAACCTTCATAATGAAAAATTATTTAAAAATAGTTGAAAATATATTTTAGAAAAATTAATTTCACTATTCGGATATTATTAAATAATTTTCATTAACTCTTCTAATTCCGTTTTCATTTTTTGAATACGAGGTTGTTCAAAATGTTTTCGAATCGGATCCAACATATCGATAATTTTGTTTGCAACTCCTAATTTCATATCTAGAGGATGCAAATTCTTTGATAAAAATAATTTTTCTACTTCTTCATAAGAATAGAATTCAATATCTCCTCCAAATTTGGATTTCCTCTCGATTAATAGACTTGAACCCTCGTACTTTAAAATAAGATATTTTATCCAATCTAGGATTGGATTGAACGAAATATTACCTTCAGGACAAAACGCATCTTTTACTTTATTTCTTATTTCATCGGGATTATCATTAATAAATACTGCTGAATTAGGAATTGATTTACTCATTTTCATATCAGACCATATTTCTTGAAGCTGTGATTCATCCTTAATAGGCCAAATCGGTGGTTTCGTCAATCCTAAGATTAGATGATTGTGAACACAAATAGGTTTTATTTTTTCTCCAGATGTATTTACTAGGTTATTTTTTTTCATTTTTAATGCAACATCTCTCGCAATTACATGAGCTTTTCGTTGATCATACCCAGCATGAGCAAAATTAACATTCTGTATAAAAATGTCAGCAACTTGCATTGCAGGATATAATAGTTTAGCAAAATCGACAGTATCTCCCATTTTTCGCCCCATAATTGTAATACTTCTATGAATTCTACTTAAAGTAGTATTTTTACATACATCAATTAGAGTTTCCCAATAATCATCATTATTATGATATAAATCTGTGCCAAGTGTGAATTTTACCTTCTCTGGATCAGCACCTACACTTTTTAAACATGCCTTCAACCCTTCTTTAAAATACCCAACAGCAACTTTTTGAATTTTCTGTCTATCCCCTCCCAATTTGTCATTTATCCAACTATGCCAATCAGCAAGAAATATTGAGCATTCAACTCCAGCATCAAGAAAGTCTTTAACCTTTGACATACAGATTATTCCCGTTCCTAAGTGGATTTTTCCAGATATTTCAAACCCAATATAATGATTTAATGGAATACCTGTTTCAAGATAACTTTTTAAATCATCTTCTGTAAGAATTTCTTCTGTACCATTTTTTATTAGTTCAATTTTTGAGGGGATATCCATAAGTTCTATTTGCCCTTTAAATGCTAACAGTATTGTAATATAAATGGTTTAAGAATTTATAAAATATGAGATATAAAGAATAAAAATAGAATCTCTATTAGATGTAAAAGTGTTCCTTATTTTTGTTCTTGTTCAATCGCAGCTTGAGCTGCTGCTATGCGTGCCACTGGTATTCTATATGGCGAGCATGAAACATAATCAAGTCCGATAGAATGTGCAAATTTAATGGAGTTTGGTTCACCACCATGTTCTCCACAAATACCTGTCTTTAAATCAGGTCTTGTTTGTTTACCTAATTCAAGAGCCATTTTCATCAGTTTTCCTACACCATCTTGATCTATAGTTTCAAACGGATTTTCCACCAAGATTTCTTTGTTTAAGTACACGGGGAGAAATTTACCTTCTGCATCGTCACGAGAGAAACCATAGGTCATTTGGGTTAAGTCATTAGTTCCAAAACTAAAGAACTCCGCTTCAATGGCTATTTCATCTGCTGTCAATGCAGCTCTGGGAATTTCAATCATTGTACCGAATTTATATTCCAATTCCACTCCTGAATCTTTAATGATTTCTTCAGCAATCTCTAGAAGCTGGTTTTTAACTAGTTGTAATTCTGAAAGCATCCCTACTAAAGGAATCATAACTTCGGGTATTATATTAACTCCCTTTTGTTTAAGTTCACAGGCGGCTTCAAAAATAGCTCGTACCTGCATCTCATTGATTTCAGGCCATACAACGCCCAATCTCACTCCCCTCAAGCCTAACATGGGATTCTCTTCGGAGAGAGACCGAATTAATGAAATAACTTTACTCTTTTTTTTAATTTCACGGTCTAGTGGACTAGTATCTAATAATGCTCTTGACAATGCATTTGTCATCTTAAGTTCTTGATTTTCTAACAAAACAGTGGATAAATCTGGTAAAAATTCATGTAAAGGGGGGTCTAATAGTCTAATAGTAACTGGTTTTCCTTCCATAATTTTAAATATTTCAATAAAATCTCCTTTTTGCATTGGTAATATTTTATTAAGAGCGTCTTGTCGTTCTTCTTTTGTTCTCGCTATTATCATTTTTTGTACAACAGGTAATCTCTCTTGTGCCATGAACATATGTTCAGTTCTAGTAAGTCCTATTCCTTCTGCTCCGAATTCTATTGCTTTTCGAGCATCGATTGGAGTATCTGCATTTGCCCTTACCCCAAGAACCTTCATATCATCCGCTATTTTTAATAGTTCAAGGAATTCTCCTTTAATTTCAGGTTCAACTAGAGGAACTTTTCCTTCAATAATGCGCCCTGTTGTTCCATCAATCGTTATCCAATCACCTTCATGTATTACCATTTCGGCAACTCTAAATTCTCTATTTTCTTCATCAATTTCAACATCTTGAGCACCTACAACAGCAGGTTTTCCCATCCCTCTAGCAACAACTGCTGCGTGTGAAGTTTTTCCACCGAATTGAGTTAAAACACCACTTGAAGCATAGAGACCGTGTACATCTTCTGGTTTTGTCTGAGGACGCACTAAGATTATTTCTTTTTGCTCTTGATTTGCTAATTGTTCTGCTCTATCAGAATCGAAAATAGCAATTCCTGACACAGCTCCAGGAGATGCATTAATACCATGAGCTAAAACATGAACAATTGAATTTTCATCAATACTTTTGAATAGTAATTTTGATACTTTTTTAGGATCAATACTCATGATTGCTTCTTTTTTTGTTATTAAACCTTCTTTGACCATATCTACTGCTATTTTTACGGCTGCTGATGGTGTTCTTTTTCCATTTCGTGTTTGTAAAATATTTAACTTTCCATCCTCGATCGTGAATTCAATATCTTGCATGTCTCTATAGTGTTTTTCCAAATTATCCATTGTTTTTAATAGTTCCTTGTATATTTTAGGAAACTCATCTTGCATCTCTTCAAGCTTTTTAGGTGTTCTTATCCCAGCAACAACATCTTCTCCTTGAGCATTTGTTAAATATTCACCAAATTTATTATTTTCTCCTGTTGAGGGATCTCTAGTAAAAGCGACTCCTGTAGCAGAATTCCAGCCTTTATTTCCAAATACCATTGCTTGAATATTAACAGCTGTGCCGAAATCGGGAATATTATTGATTTTTCGATAAGTTATTGCCCTTTTATTATTCCAAGATTTAAATACCGCCTCAATTGCTAAAAATAATTGTTTGAATGGATCTTGCGGAAAAGGACTTCCAATTTCTTTCTCATACAGAGCTTTGTAGTCAGCAATAACTTTTTGTAAGTCATTTACTTCTAAATCTGTATCTTGAGCATTTCTACTAATATCTCTTTTATATTTATTTAAAATTCTCTCAAATTTTTCATCCCCAATTCCCATGCAAACATCTCCGAACATTTGAATAAATCTCCTCCATGAATCGTATGCAAATCGCGGGTTTTCTGTTTGTTCAGCTAATCCTAAAACACTTTCATCATTTAACCCTAAATTGAGAACTGTGTCCATCATGCCAGGCATGCTTTGTGGAGCACCAGATCTCACGCTTACCAATAAAGGGTTCTTATTATCACCAAACTTCTTTTCTGTGTTTTTCTCCAATGATTTTAAATATTCAATAACATTAGGTTTTAATTCATTCATTACTTTTTCAGGATTCCCAAAATATAGTAAACATGCTTCCGTTGTTATTGTAAAGCCAGGGGGAATACTAAGCCCAAGATTAGTCATTTCAGCGAGATTTGCGCCTTTTCCGCCAAGCAGGTTCTTTAAATCCTTATTGCCCTCACTAAAATCATAGACAAATTTCTTATTTTCTGTGGTTGTCATGTTAGTACACCAAAATCTCAATAATCATCAAAAATACATAAGATAAAAACAATTGTTTTAATTTTTATATTTTACCTAGTTGAAAAGAATAACTTTTCTTAGTTTAGTAATATTTCTGAATTGAAAAAAAATTTATGAAAATAAAAAATAATAAAGTAATTATTTGATTAATTTTTTCTTTTCCTTGGATTTAACCTTCTTTTCAAAATTTTCAATATTTTTTTAATTTCTCCTAGCTTAAATTTATTATTTCTAATGATGTATGGTGTGTAATAAAAATATTTTAGATTCTGCTGCTGGGTTGTCGAGTGGAATTTAATTTTTTTTTGTTTTTGACCTTCACTCCTTTTTTTTCCAATAATATCGATTTTCCAACCCGGATTGCCTCCTATTTTATAATATCTGGTTTTTAAATAGATAATATTTAAACCCGCAATTTTAAAGCAGTTATACAGACTTTGTTCGGAGAAATAATTAATATGCCTAAAAGGAGTGTCTAAAAATTTCCACTCTCTTAGACAGCCAAGTGGGACTTGAACATAAATAATTCCATTATCAGTTATAACATGCGTTAGAGTTTTTATTAAATTTAAAGGATCATTAACATGCTCTAACACACGAAGCGCCATAATAATATCAAACTGATATAGATCTTCAATATTATCTAAACTTCTCCCTAAATATTGTATAGCTTTAGGTAAATCGTACTTATTATAATCAGCAAGATAGCAATCAAACTTATTGAGAAAAGGTATAAGCATATTTCCAGCAGCACCTCCATAATCTAATATTTTTGGTCTTTTATTTGATTTTAAATTTATAAAGGATTTTAAGAAGTTATAATTTAAAGAGGCTCTTAATATTGTTTGGTTTGAGGTGATATTGAGATGATCCTTAATATCTTTGCTGGGAAATATTATATTATATTCTTCTTCAGAAAATCTTGGGTAAAGATATAAATTTCCACATTTTTTACAGAAGTTTACAGAACATACAAATCTTTCTTTCTTAATAATTTCAGTGAACTTAATTGAATTTTTAGGTATTTTGAATTTATAATTCCTTTTTTTAAGTATTTGAGTTGATTTGCAGATAGTGCATTTTTTACTATAGTCCATAAAAAAACCAAGATATTGTTATAAAACTAACTATATTATTTAATCAACAAATTCTTCAATTTTAAAAATAGCTTTTTTCACCAAAATAATTTTGTATATTCATTTTATTTTCAAAAATTTTACCTAAATTCTACTAAATAAATCTAAAAGCTCCCATATTGCATTTAATATAAAATCAGGTTTAAAATTACTTTTTCTTATCATATCTATAGTTGTTTCACCAGATAGAACACAACAAGTTGTTAATCCTCCCTCCTTTCCCATTTTTATGTCAGTATAAAGACGATCTCCAAATATTACTGCATTTTCAGGTGGTATTCCTAATTCTTCTAATTTAAAAAGAACCATTTCTTTATTTGGTTTTCCAAAAACCTTTGGTATTCTTTCTGTAGCTTTGTAAAGAAGTGCAGCTATCCCTCCTGCGTCTGGAATATACCCATTTTCAGTAGGACATCGATTGTCGAGATGAGTGGCTATATATGGGAAATCTTGTTTTTGAAGGATATAAGCGGCTTTCATTAAACGTTCATAAGTTAATTCTTGGTCAAAAGCAAGCACTACTATATCTGGATCTTCTTCCGTCAATTCAAATCCCTCAGATATAAATTCATTTTTGAGAGATTGAGTGCCTAATAAAAAAATTTTTTTATATTTGTTTTTCTTTAAGTAATCTATTGTAGGATGTTGGGAAAGAATAAGATTTTCGCGTTTTATATTTAAGTTAAATTTATTTAATTTTTGAAGGTAATCTTCTGTTGATCTACTTGAATTATTCGAGAGAAAAAAAAAATTTTTTCTTTTATCCCTTAATATTTCAATTAATTTAGGAACTCCTTGAAACAGTGAATCTCCTAAATAAATTGTACCATCTAAATCAAAAAAAAATACTTCTTTACTTATTAATTCAAACAAATTACTAGAGTTAGTGTCCATTTTAGATTTTATATAATATTTAGTATATATAAAGAAGAAAAAAATAATTGAAAGTTAGTAATTTCAATAAAATTCAGTATCAATCATAGTAGTGCTATTAACAAGTTCTTGAGCTGCCCTTGTTGCTTTTAAAATTTTTGCCATATCACCTTTAAGTTTAAATTTTCCAGCCAGTAAGCCTCGAATAGGATCTAATTCTTTCTTTAACATTGGTATCCAATTTTCATAAGGACCTGACCAAGTATACTCTGCTTCCACTTCTTCTCCTTCTCTTAAAACTCGAGCGCCTGTACATTCCCCATGATAAAGTCCTACCCACATTCTGATTTCATGATCCAAATTTCCTCCAGATTCAACTATAAAAAGAAAGTCTCCTTCCCATCCATTAGGTGGGAATCCTTCAGGTCCAGCTGCATCTTTATAGTTCTGATTTTCATTAACTGCTTTTATATAAGCGTCTGCCCATTCTTGAGTTCCAAATAGCATTTTTAACACTCTTTATACAATTATTTTATTTATTATTTTATTTACTTTACATTTTTATAATTTATTTAATTAAAATTACAATAAATATTTCATTTTTCTATTAAAAACTAAAAATATAGTATGTATATTAATTTTTATTTGATTTCTCCTCTATCCTTCATCTTGGCAATCTCCTCATCCCTAAGTTTCCTCTTAAAAATCTTCATAGCTAGCGTTAAGGGTAATTCTTTTCTAAATTCAACATACTTAGGAACAGCATAAGGTTTCAAATGTTCTCTACAATATTGAATGATTTCTTCTTCTGTAATTTTTCCTTTATATTCAGATCTCAATTGAATAAAGGCTTTTACACGCTCACTACCTGGTCTTTCAGGATCTGGAATACCAATAACACCAGCTTGATCAACTGCTGGATGTTCATAAAGAAGATCATCAATAACCCTTGAATAAACTTTATTCCCAGAAACGTTTATCATGTCTTTTATTCGGTCGACAATATGGAAATAAAAATCATCATCTATTTCAGCAATATCCCCCATTCTAAGCCATCCATCTTCAGTTAACCCACTTCCTGGTGTAGGCCAATATCCTTTCATTATCTGAGGGCCTTTTATCCAGATTTCTCCACGTTCTCCAAAAGGTACTTCAGCTCCGGTGTCGGGATCTACAATTTTTACATCTGTATCGGGTACTGGTACACCAATACCTCTCTTTAGTTCGGGCATGAATCCTGTTACTTTAGATAATGCTGAAAGATTCATACAAACAATTGTAGACGTCTCAGTTGCACCATATCCTTCACTTACATAGAAACCAACACTTTTCTCAAATTCTTCAGCAAGTTCAGGAGCTAAAGCTGCTGCCCCTGATGCATAAAAAATAGGTGTTTTTGGAAGACCTAATTTTGAGAAATAAGTATAATGCGTAGGAACTGCTAAAACTATGAAAGGACGTTTACTTTTTATAGTATCAGCAATTTTTTTAATATCCCTTGGATCCATTAAAAACATTTTTAATCCCCAAGATATGGAAGCATATACGCCCCAATGGCCATAAGCATGAAAAACTGGTACACAAATGCAACTCGCCGCTTTTCCTTCAATTCCCACCTTCATATTATGCATCATCCAATGAAGGGATTGGATAGTAGAGGATGTGATGTTATAATGCGTTAACATTGTGCCCTTGGGTAATCCTGTTGTACCACCTGTAAAAGGCAAAAGTGCAATGTCTTCCAATGGATCAATCTCAACAGTAATTTTAAGTGGTTCATATTTTTCTATTAAATCATTTAATAAATAATAACCTGTTTCTGTTGGGTGTTCCATTTCTGGTGATTTATAATCAGGGAATAATCTAGTTGGAGTATAAATTATTGTTCTTACCTTGGTTTGATCTTTAATTTTATTTATTCTCTCAAGACGTCTATAAGAACATACTATAGTTTCAGCACCACTTAATTGCAATTCATGAATTAAGTCAGGAGCTTTATGCAAAATACTTAGTGGAACATGAATAGCTCCCACTTTCATAGCAGCAAAATCTGCAATTATAAATTCTGGACAAGAAGGGAGGACAGTCGCTATTAAACTACCTTTTTTGATACCTAAATCTAATAACGCATTAGCAAATTTATCAACTTTCAGCTTAAGATCTTGATAAGTCATTTCTTCATCAGCATAGATACATGCTATATTATCAGGATATTTAGCTGTAGCATCTTCTAAAAATTGGTAAATATTTATTTTAGGATAAGGTTCCATAGTCTTTTTTAAATTAAATGGACCTATTTTGTATTGACTTTGCCAAGGTCTATCTTCATACTTTAAATCCTTCTTATCACTCAACTTTTTTCCCTTTAGTTATACTTAATAAATCAAATTAATAGCCCAATCTAATTGTAATTCTTTAAGTTTCTCTTTAGTAGGAATACCATTCTTATCCCAACCACGAAATTCATAGTATGCATCAAGAAGTGGATCTAAATTTACAGTTTGTCCTTGACCAGGTCCTTCAGGGAGTGGTTCTTGTAAAAGTCGCGCTGGAAGAGTATCATCTTTCCTAGTTATTCCTTCTCTTATATTATAGATTCTCGCAAGAGTAAAAATTCTTTCACCTGTTTTTCGAAAATCTGATGCTGTAAATGGATATCCTAATAATTTTGATATTAATGATGCCCAATCTTCAGCACTTAGAACAATCCCCATAAATTTGCAACCACCAATTGCATCAAATACACTAAATCCATCTTCCAAATCTTTTAGAATAAATGTTTTTTCTGGTATTTCCTGGAGTGGATCACCTACATCAGCATCATCAACTAACATAAAAGGCATTGATAAAAATGCAGGTCCTTCAATCCAAGCCGTAATGTGATCGCCACCACGATTTGCGGTAGCATATGCTAATCCCGTAATTTTAGCAGCTCTACTATCATATGCAGGAAGTTCTAAACCTTTCACTTGCATAGCAAAGTTTATTGAATTTTTATCTAATTTTTTTGCCATTATTCTTGTCCCTTCCGCTAATAGATCACCAATACCTTCTCTTTTACTAATTTTAGGAATAAGATCAATTGCAAGATCTGCATTACCAAATTTAAATTCAATTCCTCCCGTCTGTTCATTAGTTAAAATCCCTTTTTCATAACATTCCATTGCAAAACCTATTACATTTCCAGTAGAAATTGTATCAAGCCCATATTCGTTACATAAGAAATGAGCAAATGTGATCGCTTCTAAATTATCAACACCACACATAGTCCCAAGGGATCCTATTGATTCATATTCTGGTCCTTCTCCTTCACTTTTATATTTTCCTTCCTTTATTTCAGCAAGACGTCCACAAGCAATTGGACAAGCAAAACATGGTTTCCTATCAGTAAGAATTGTTTCATTAATTGCGGTTCCATTTACTTTTTCCATACTAGGAAAAACTCCAGTTTGCCAATTTTTTGTTGGTAAACCACCTTTAACACCAACTAAATCAACCATTGTTGCTGTCCCATATACCTCAAGAGTCATTTTTAATAAGCTTTGATTAACCCAATCATATCTTTGTTTAGCTTCTGTTTTATATTCCTCAGGATTAGCTACTTGAATCTTGGCATTTCCTTTAGCTGCAAGAGCTTTTACTTTTTTAGAGCCCATTACAGCACCTACTCCGCACCTTCCTGCTGCACGCCCCCAATAAGGTTTATCACAATCATTCATTATTGCAGCGTATTTAACTAGATTCTCGCCAGAAATACCAATACAAGAAACATTAAATTTATCTCCTAATTCTTCCTTTATCATTTTTGTTGTTTCAGAAGTATTTTTTCCCCATAGATGAGAAGCATCTTTCAATTCAGCCTTACCATCTTCTGTAACTAAATAAACTGGTTTTGGAGAGATACCTTCGAATATAACCCCATCAAAACCAGATCTTTTTAGATCACGACCCCAAAAACCAGCAGAATTTGCTTCTCCCCATATACCAGTGAGAGGTGATTTTGTAACCACAGCGTATCTTCCCGTACTGGGTGAGGGTGTTCCTGTTAACGGTCCTGTCATAAAAATTAGTTTGTTCTCAACTCCTAAAGGATCTATTCCTTTTGGTACTTCATCTATTAAATATTTTGTAGCTAATCCTGCTCCTCCTAAATATAATTTTAGTGTTTTTTCATCAGGAAATTCTTCACTAATTTTACCATTTGTTAAATCAATTCTTAATATTTTTCCCATATAACCGTAAATTTTCTTTACACCTCAATACAAATTTGTATAAAATTTTTACAAATTTAAACATGCAATTAATTAATTTTATTCCTTCAA
>JBHLNL010000190.1:0-5709 GCA_048941605.1 Promethearchaeota archaeon
GACCATATTCAAATTTTTTCAAAGTATGATAGATGTCCTATTAATAAATCCTTACCAGAGAAAAAGAATTTCAGTAGGGGCGTATAGAGATAAAATCAAGTTTCCTGTCCTTAGTCTATTATCGTTGGCATCTTATTTGGAAAAGCAAGGATACAAGATTGAAATCCTGGATTTAAACATTAAATTATTGAAAAATAGGAATATTTTAAAAGTAATTAAAGAAAAAAATCCAATAGTAATCGGAATCACATCAATTACGGCATCAATTTATGAAGCTTTTAGGTTAGCTGAATTAATTAAATCAAACATTAACATTCCCTTAATTATTGGGGGACCACATGCTACTTTTTCTGATGAGGAAATATTAAATGAATCTCCTTTTGATATTGTTGTGAGGGGAGAAGGTGAAGAAACCTTTAATGAAATAGTTAGATCTTATAAGAAGGGACAATCCTTTGAGGATATCAAGGGGATTAGTTACAAAAAAGATGGGGCAATTATTAAAAATGAATCTAGGGACTTTATCAAAAATTTGGATAAATTACCTTTTCCAGCTAGGCATTTGGTTAAGATTGAAAAATATGGAACCCATGCTTTTACCATTATGACTTCAAGGGGATGCCCTTTTAGATGTAAATTCTGCCAAGTTTCGGTAAAAGATGGCTTAAAGTGGAGACATAGATCAGCTGTAAATATTATTGAAGAGATTAAAGAACTAATTAAATTATATCCCAAAGTTGAGAAAGTAAGTGGACCAGAAGGCAAAAGGCCAATAATATTTTTTGTTGACGATAACTTTATGGTATCTATCGAAAGGATAGAAGAGATATGCCATATGATCGTTGAACAAGGAATTGAAATTTATTGGGACGCCAATGCTAGAGTCGATACTATATCGAATATAAGTTAAAATATATTGGATTTATTGAAAAAATCTGGGTGTTTACACTTATTTTTAGGTGTTGAATCAGGTTCTGAAAAAATTCTCAAATCCTATAATAAACAAATTATCCTAAAGGACGCTTTAAAATCTGCTAAAAGATTAAAAGAAAAGAGTATTTATTTTACTGGATCTTTCATGTTAGGGTATAAAGAAGAAGAAAAATCAGATTTGAATGCAACGATACAGTTTGCTAAAAGGATGGAACCTACGACCGTAGCTTTCAGAATTTTAGTTCCTCTACCTGGAACACAAATTTATGAAGAATATTTTAAAGAAAATTTAATCAAAGACTTCAATTATTCTAATTACACTTCTGGAAAACAAATTATAAAGCATAAAGAAAATTTGGAGAGATGGGTGCTAAAGTTCTATATGCTGTACTATTTAAGATTAAGAAAAAATTATTTAGATTTAGGAATGTGGAAGATGGTATTCCAGATATATAGTTAAGTATCCTTGTTATATTTTTAACTATAATGCATTCTCAATTCAATCTGATATAAATTCCAATCAAGGATAATTTTATTAATAAAAGATTAACTCTAGAATAATGTAGATAATCAATTTTTTATGTTATCTATAAAACACACTATTATAAATAAAAAATATCTACAAAATATACAAAAAAATAGATTTATAGTAAAAATTAATTATTGTGATATTTATGCCTAAAGCTGTTGATTATTTTATCGGTGAGGCTCTTGTGGGAGATGCGGAAGACCCAAATTTGGCTCACATTGATCTAATAATAGGTTCTAAAGATGGTCCTGTAGGAGTTTCGTTTGCAAATGCACTCAGTACTCCTTCTAAGGGTCATGGAGGATTACTTGCAGGAATTCGCCCAAACCTACTTGCAAAACCAGTTTCCCTAATTGTTCCTAAAGTTACGGTTGCTAAGATGGAGGATGCAAGTAAGATTTTTGGCCCTGCTCAAGCCGCTGTTGCTAAAGGTATTGCTGATGCAGTTGAAGAAGGTCTAATTCCGATGAATAAATTAGAAGATTGGTTAATAATAGCAAGTGTATATATTCATCCTGCTGCTAACGATTACCGTAAAATTTATCAATATAACTATGGTGCTACGAAATTAGCAATCCAAAGAGCTTTAAAATCATATCCTCCAATTGAGAAAATATTTTATGATAAAGATAGAGCTAAGCATCCTGTTGCCGGAATAAGAGTGCCAAGGTTATGGAGACCGCCCTATATACAGGTAGCGTTAGATCATCCTGCTTTGGAGAGACAAATGAAAGTAGTTAAAGAATTACCTAAGAGTGATCGTATTATTTTGGAAGTTGGTACTCCATTTCTCAAAAAATATGGTGTAGAATCGATTAAGAAAATTCGAGAAGTTGCTAAAGATAAATTTATTGTAGCTGATTTGAAGACTTTAGACGTTGGAAAATTAGAGGTTGACTTTGCATTTGATGCTACAGCTGATGGAGTTGTAGCAAGTGGTTTAGCTTCCTCTGCTTCACTCGATAAATTTATTTTAGAAGCACAACGCCTTGGTATTCATGCCTTTGTTGATACAATGGAAGTCACAAACCCAATTGAGAAACTAAAAACCTTGAGACAAATCCCTGATGTTGTTATAATTCATAGAGCTATTGATGTCGAGCAATCTACAGAGGGAGATAAATCTCCTGATGCTGAACAAAAAGCTAGATGGGGCTTAGTACCAAAAATCAAAGAAATATATGCAGGTCAAAAGAAAGCTTCAGGAAGAGATCGGGTGTTAGTTGCAGTTGCTGGAGGTATTGAGCCTAGCACTGCCGCATATGCAATAGATCAAGGAGCAGATATCTTAATAGTAGGGAGATTTATTGCCTCAGCGAAGGATGTTGAATTTGCAATGAGAAGAATGTTAGGTGTTCTTCCAGGGTATCAGGATATAGATCTAAAGCGTATTCACTCTGAAGATGACGACGAAAGCATAAAAAAGCCAACCTGGGACTGAGATTTCCTTAATTTGGAAAATCTAATCAATTTTTTTAGAGCTTCTTTTTTATAATCAGAATTAAAATTTAATTAAGGTATTAAACTGTTTTTTCTAATGAAAGTATCTAACCTTGTTCTAATTTGAAAATTTTATCATTTTTTTTAACAGGTTTATAAACGGTAATTCCAACTGTTATTCGTTGTTCTTTAGAAGAAACATATGGGGTTTCGGTTAAGTTTTTCTTTTGCTTAATTTGAATAGAATTTATTTCCTGTTTCAAATATGTCTCTGTGTGTGTCCCGATAATATAAATTTCATCTTTTAATTTAAGTTGTCCTGACGTTAAAAGAATTTTGGCTGCTCTCTTTTCTGGAAAGTAATTTAAGACTTTACCAATCTCAATTTTTTTATAGTTAGAGATATTACCATCATATTCTCTCTGAATTTCACTCCCTTTTGGTAATCCAAAATAAAATCCTGTAGAAAAGCCTCGATTATATACCTTATTTAACCGAACTAGCCAATTTTTTACCTTTTCTTGTGTGAAACTATTATCATAATAGGCATCAATAGCTTCCTTGTAACATGAAGTTGTCTCCTCAATATAGATTGGATCTCTCATTCGACCTTCAATTTTAAAAGCATCTATTCTCGCATCAATTAATTCTGGAATATACTCAATCATACATAGATCTTTTGTGTTAATAAAGAATACTCCATCATATAGCATTTCATTATTCTGATCGTCAATAACTCGCCATTTTCTCCTACATGGTTGAATACATTTCCCTCTATTGGCTGAGTAATCTTGAGATTGACAAATCTCTGCAGAGAAATAACACCGACCAGAGATTGAAGTACATTGTGCTCCATGAACGAATGTTTCGATTTCACTTTTATTTAAGTTATTTTTAATTTCTTTTATTTGATCAAGCGATAATTCTCGTGCAAGAATTAATCTTTGAGCCCCCAAATTTTCATAAAATATAGCAGATCGAGAATTAGAAATATTAGCTTGAGTAGATATATGAAAATTTAAACCCTTTTCTTTTACCAACTGAATAACACCTATATCATGAATGATTACAGCATCAATTTCTGCTTCTACTGCCTTATCTAAAACTTTATCTAAAAGGCGTAATTCGTTTTCGTAAATCACTACATTTGTAGTAAGATAAGCATGAATGTTACTGTCATGACACGTTTTTACTATATCATTTAAATCTTGCAATTTAAAATTGTCACTATACATTCTCATATTAAAAGATTCGACACCAAAATACACAGCATCAGCTTTCTCTAATACTGCATTTAAGGATTTATAATTTTTTAAGGGAGCCATTAATTCGACTCTCTTTCCAGTCATATCTTTCATTTTAAATGTTTAAACTAAGATGATTCAATAAATAATTAATTAATTGAAATTAGTATGACATAGTCTAAATATTTAATATCTATATGCTTTACTGATGTAAAATCTATATATCATGAAAAAAAAATCGCTTTAACATAAGAATTATATATAATTTAAATTAAAGGATAATAATCCAATTTAATGAAATTGAACAGGTCTTGTTTATGAAAAAAAAGCTTCAAGTGGTTATAATTTTAAGTATTGTTACTGGTGCTGTAATTGGAATCGGGTTAGGTTTAGTTATTGTAAAATATGCTAATTTACCAGTATTTTCAAAGGTTACATTAGCAGTAAATTTTACAGAACCTGGACGGATTTTTGGAACTGATGTTGATGGAGATGATGATATTGATGTGATATCTGCATCATCTGGTCTTGGTGATATTGCTTGGTGGGAAAATAACGAATTAAGTTTTACCCAACATCTTATTGTTGATAACTTTCCTCAAGTATTTTTTATTAATATAGGTGATGTAGACTTGGATGGAGACCCAGATATTTTAGGTCCAAGTTGGTCTGGCGATGAGATAGCATGGTGGGAAAACAATGATTCTAGTTTTATAAAGCACACAATTGCATTAAATTACGAATCTGCTTACAGTATTAATACATATGACGTTGATCTGGATGGTGATAATGACATTTTAAGTACCGGTGTAGGAGAAGTTACTTGGTGGGAGAATGATGGCAATCAAACATTTACCGAACATACAATCTCAATAGGATACCCTGAAGTATCACTGGAGGGACATGCTTCCATTTTTGCAGCAGATTTAGATAATGATAATGATATTGATATCATTACTGGTGCTACTTCAGATGTCCATACTGGAGAAATATGTTGTTGGGAAAATGATGGTCAAGAGAATTTTACTAAAATTGAACTCACTACAAATTATGCACGAGTTCATGATCTTCAGCCTATAGATATGGATAATGATGGCGATATCGATATTATTAGCAACTCAGCAACTCTAAACACTATTGATTGGTTTGAAAATATTGGAAATTTGGTATTTATTAGGCATAAAATCTCTGATGTTAATGGGCCCAATTCTGTTTTTCCAATCGATCTCGATAAAGATGGAGATTTTGATATCATTGGTACTGCAATTTTTGGAGATAGAGTAAGTTGGTTTGAAAATTATGGAAACATAGGATTTTCTGAACATATTATTTCGAGTAACTTTGATGGCGCCTCAAGTTGTTCCGCAATTGATATCGATGGTGACTCCGATATTGATGTATTAGGTACGGCTTGGGATGCTGATGAGGTTGCAATTTGGATTCACCAATAAATAAGGAAAATTTAATTATTTTTTTTAAAGTCTTTCCTATATTTTTAGAGAATTAGAGATCCCCATTAGACATAATAAATATTTCAGATTCAACTTCTTTTACAGTATCTAG
>JBHLNL010000191.1:0-5643 GCA_048941605.1 Promethearchaeota archaeon
AAAAGCTTCTGATGAGAAGATTCATAAGCAGAAATAAATGCTTCACAATATCGAATTCCTAATTCTTTTCCACATTTGATAAATGCTTTTACAAACACATACAGCTCCTCAATGTTTTTTACCTGATATTTAGTTTTCTCAAAATTTTGAACTTGAGGAGTATAAACAAATTCAAAAAAAGAATTAGATTCAGGAAAACCAAATCGAATAGTTTCATAACCAAATTCATCCTTATTGACACCTTTTCTTAGATTTTTATTTAGATGATAAATCTTTTTCGAATCTAAGGCGTATTCTGGTGTAGCGATTCTATAATCTCCCAAATCATATTTGTTTTCAGAAAATAAATAGCAATTTTCCGCCTCTGGTATTATCTCTGGGATTTTACTCACTCTAAACTGTTGTAAAGCTCGTTCATCATAACAAATTTGCATTAAGTCAGATTCAACTTTTCCTAAAAACACATCTTTATTCGGATAGAATCCAATTGGGGCAATACCACATACCCACATGGAATATTGCGATTTTGAGTGAGCAGTTCGGTTTTCTACATACCATACATAAATCTTATCTTTATATTTATGGATCATGCCGATCATAGACCCGATCATCGCTTTTGTAATGTCAATATATCCTTGATACTTCTTTTTAAGCATAAAACCTCGAATATAACCACGTTTATTCCCAAAATCTAAGACAAAAGTTATACATCCTGCAATTTGATGAGAAGGATTTTGATAGATGATCCATTGAATGTTTGGATCTTGAATCATCTTGCGAACTTCGTTCACATCTTCCATTTCTTTATATGGATAAGTGCAATTATATAATTCCTTATAAATTCCTACTAATTCTTCGGCATCTTCTGGTCGTGCTAAACGTAAAATTGGATTCACTTTTTCCTTATCCTCTCTATCACAGAGCTGAAAATCAAGACACATTTCGTTATGGATATCAGGATTTACAACTTTTTCAAATGGCTTAATAAATTGATTTATAGAATTTGGAAATAACTCATTAAGCGAAACCACAGAATTTGTGAGTGTCTTGTCTGTTAACATTGTTCATACTTTTTTCTAAGTTTGTGTTAAAACTAAGTGTTTCTCTTAGCTTTAACAAGAAATTTCCCATGTATATTTAAATAAAAAAGTAAAGAATTGAAGATGCCTTTTTCCTTTAAATATGGAAAGCAAATTGAATCTGCTTATTCCAAAGATTTTATATCATTTTCTAAGTTTTCATAGATTTTATTAATTCTAGAACTGATAACTTCCAAAAGTTGGTCCTTTTCTTTTAAAGCTTCCTTTAATTGGTTTGTATCAGAAATTGTATTTGTAAATTCAGTAAGAGCTTTATCTGTATTTGTTAACTTTAAATGGAATGGAATAAATTCAATCAATGTGTTTAATATATCAGAACGAAGCTCAAGAATCTTTGTCCCCAACTCTGTTATTGAGAGTTCTCCAGTTTTTGTCTTCACTAAAGCTTCTTTAAGATTATTCAAATTCTCCTTATCAAACACGATTTTTTCTAATTGTTCTTCAACTTTTATGCTATTTTTCATATATTTCTCACTCTTCATTAATAAATTGTTGAATTTTACTAAAAAATGCAGAAATGGACTGATACGTCTCATTTGCTACCTCTTCCAAATCAGCAACCGCTAAATCAATCTGATGAAATTGATCGATAAAATCTATCAATTCTTGTTTTGTAAATGGAAATCCTTTAGTATTTTCTAAGACAGTTAAAAATGAGTTAAATCGCTGTTGTACTATCGTATCTTCATTGTAAAAATGTCTGTATACTCCTCTCAAATAATTTTTAATTAATCCCATTTGAGCTTTAATTGCAATTGAATAATCAGTTTGATTAATATATCTATGAATTTTGAAAATATTATAATATAAATCACCAATTTCACGTGATAACGCTTCTTTTAAATTTTTTTCTTGAATAATATATTTTCGGGGTTGAGTTGGAAAGATATCTGCAAAATTTTCAGTATCTATACTTACTCCATCTAAAATTTCTACTTGAAAATCCTTAAGTTTTCTACCCTTTACCCTGTAATAGTCTTCGAGTGCTTCTTGGTATCGAGGTCCTACTGAGAATGATGTCCTTAATGATTCTCCCCCACCTGCTCTTTTAGGATGGTTTTCTATCAAGTATCCATGTTTGATAAGAATATCCAATATATTATTTCTGATTTTTTTCATATGTTCCTTTTTCTGAGTTTTTTCCGCTAATGCAGGATAGATCAGTTTTTTTAATTGTTCTTCCAGTTTTTTTCTGTAGAGATTTCCAATTTGATCAACCGTTAATATAGAATCCATGAATTTAATTATCGGTTCTATGTAGATATAATAATGTCCTAAATCTATTTCAAATAAAGTCTCCTTAACATTTTCTAAGATTTTCTTTTCTGAAAATTTCAAGTCATATCCCTGCTTATTCATAAATTTCACAATCTCTTCATAGGGCAATTTTGGACAAGTATCAATTTCTTTCCAATCTATCAAAGCAGGAAAAGGTTGGTCAATATCCGATCTTCGAGTTAGAATTATATTATCTTTTAGGTTTTTTAAGTATAATTTCTGATACGCATGTTTTCTACTCTGAGTGTAATACCCTTGACCTTCTAACTCTTGGAGGTTCATTTCATTTTTAAGAATGCCAATATCCCTGTTATGTGTTGCTTTCAAAGTAATAAAATTATTAAAATACAAGAGAGCATTGGGATGCAAATGACGAATCTGGTGTGCCGAAAAGATAAGTCCGAATTTTCCTTCAATAAAAGGCTGTAAAAAATTATCTATTTTATCATAGGTTCTTCTCAAGTCTAAGAAATATGAGTCAAAAAATGCATCAATATACGGCACATATATAAACTTGGGATGATAATCCTCCTGATAGGTAATATAATGAATGAGTTTTGATAACAGAACAAAGGTTACGAACAGTTTCTTTTTTAATTCCCTAAAAACTGAAAGATCAATAATAATAGTCTTGGAGTTAGTAACAAAATCACTTGCTATAATACCATCTCTTTGAATGTTTTGAAAAAATGTTAATTCATTAGGAGTAAAATCAGCAAATACCGAGAGAAGTAAATCACTTACAGGAGTTTTCTCCCATTCACTTTGATTCTGTAATTGCATCTGGATAGAACCCAAATCCATTTCGGGATTTTTCTGAATTGTATGCCGAAACATTTCTACTATACGCTCATCTCTTTTTAATGCCAATCCAAAAGCATCATAGATATATTCTAAGTAGGCAGTATGATTTTTATCATATGGAATATCTGATTTAATAGGATCGACAACAAAAGAGCTTCCGTATTTGAAATATAAGATATCTTCTTGAAACCTAGTACCATTAAAATATACAAGTAATTTAGACCATACCCCGCTAAAATCAAAAATTAGAGAGGGATTTTGAGTTTTAATTAACTCCGATATAATTTTCATCGCAACGAGTTCCCGACGTTCAGAAACTCCATTTGTAATGAATAGATTATGTAATTGTTCTTGAGTAAAACCAAATAGTACTTCTGTTTCTAGTACTTCTGTATTTATAGTATTTCCAATAGTAATAAAATTATCCAAGTATAAAGGAGTATTAAACTCGGCAGCAATTTCTGTTGTTTCTCCTTTTTTCAAGACACCCACAATGTCTGAAAGAGGATACATACTTGCTCCCTGAAACATCACATAATTTAGGTGAGTCCCATTTAGCCGAAATAAATTATGTTTTAAACTAGAGAAAAGAAACCCAGAAATTAAAGTGCTTGACCTCTGGTCTTCAATTACATATGCTTGAAAATTGATCCCAAAAGCTCCCTTAAGTGCATTAATTTGAGTAATAAGGTCTTTTTCCATTTCTTCAAAAAGATTATCATCAACAGTATCAGTATATCTATAGGAGTTTACCGACATAGTTAACATTGTAAACCACATTCCAGAGCGAATTCCTAACCATTTTTCCTCTTGAGCTTTAGTCTTAATCCCTGTGTCCTTACCCCCCCAAACTAATCGATTTCGTATTTTTTCTTTTAAATGTTTTAACCCCCCACTGTGTTCGAATAAATAATAACTGATAGATCGGTTTTTCAGAGTATAGCTAAAATTTAAATTATGATTATTAAGTGTTTCAATAAATTTCCCCAATACACAGAAGGGATTTTCATATACATATTTTAGGTTAATTAATTTCATTCCAATTAATAGCTGATTTTCCACATGTAAAAATATACTATAAGGGTATTCTCGTACTCGATAGAAACTTACATTATCCAAAGGTTTAGCAATTATTATATTCTCATTCTTTATAAGCTTCGTTTTACTGAACTGAAATAAGGTAGACCTCCACCATAATAATAATATCGCAATAAGGATCCCGAAATTAATAGGAAATATAAAGATAAGCAAGAATTTCATCCACAGGATAAAGAAATCAAAATAAAATACCAAAATACTACACATGATAAGCTTCCAAAATCTATGTGAGTCATTTCCTTTTAAAGCATACTTCTTTGCTATAGGTGTTTCGAAAATAATGGTTTTATCCTTAATGTAAAATGTGCGAACCGCGTTCATTAAGGGGTTTCCTGCTAACAGTACTGATTTAAAGTGATGAAAATTGCTTACAATATTACTCTTTAAGTTATTAGCATAGTTTAAAATCTGATAATGTAATTTTTCAAAAGTACGCTTAGAAAGATTGCCTTTTTCTCTAGTGTAAACTGAAAAATAAATCGTAGCTCCTCTTGACTGTAAGGATTTAAGAGTATTAATTCGAGAGGACTCTTTATCAAAGAGCTTGATCATTGGTTTTTGGATAATTTGATAGGAGTATGATAAGCGTACTCCCTCTGAAGCTAACGATCTTACAAACTGGTCAATTGCAGGGCGCACATTTTCGGCAATTACTTTTATTTGATATATTCTTAGAGCAATATGTATTAGATCTCGACGATTTGAAATATATAAAGTTGCGGTATCATCTTTACGATACCAGAACACCAAATCTTCAAACGGCTTGGATATTACTTTACTTCTGAAACTAAATGAAAAGAAATTCTTTAAGAAATAAATCTCATCATGAAAGACCAAAATAAATAATAAGCATATTCCAATTCCTAACCCAACGGAAGCTATCAGTTGGTTTGTGAGCAGGTAGATTGAAATCATGAATGAAAAAGAGAGCAAAATCAAAAAAATTGTCTTTGCTAAGGAAAAATTGCGCGAAATGTCTTTATATGATGGATTTACATCCCAAATATTTAAATAACTCTTTAGATCCTCTCCTTCCTCTTCAGTAATCACTTTTATTTTTCTCTTTTTATCGTATTTAGAATCTTCATCCGGGTTCTTATATACTTTTAACACAGTCTATTTACCTCCCTTTCCGAAATTGCTTAATGTAAAAATAGATTAAAATCGCAGAGCACATAAAAAAAATTAGAACCCATGAGCTTAAACTCCCTGAAGATATGGGAACAAAACTCAACTCAAGTAGAATCATAATCCCAAGAGAAGCTAATAATATAATCAACCCCAAAGTAAAGTACCTGAAAATAGATTCAACAGATTTCTGATATATGATATTATCCTTAAGAGCTCCTCGTATTGTAATCTT
>JBHLNL010000192.1:0-5623 GCA_048941605.1 Promethearchaeota archaeon
TTTTTTATATTATATTTGCTTTATTATACCTTATGGATGCAATTCTATCCATGATAGTTTACCCATTTATTTCTTTAGCGATTTGGGGGATTTTAAAGATTATAAGTACTTTTAATAAGAGAAATAATGATAATCATGGGAAGTTAAACAAATTTTTATTTGGAATAATAAGCATTGTATTTTCAATATTGTTTTTATGGTTCATACTTTCACAACCAAACATAACACCGCAAAGAATAATTTCGTTAGTTGCATTCCCAATGATGATCGTAGGATTTGCTGGTATTATTAAAGGAATGATTATTGATATCTACTCTTTGAAACATCGTATAATGAATATAATTATTGGAATCATTACACTTGCGTTTTCATTGATCGGATTCTTTTATTTAGTAAGAAATTTTTTATTTAATTTTATTGCAATATCTCTCACGCTTTTATTCAATATAATAAGTAGAGCTGCATTATATTTGAGTGAATTTGGATTATCTCTCGTGCATATAAAGAATTTTAAACTCTTTCTGTATATTATTTCGGATTATTTAGTATATATCGATAGAAATGGGAATATAATATTAACAAAAATTGAATAATCTAAGTTCTTTAGTTGTTTTTTTATTTATACAAATTTTAAAAAGACAATTATTTAATAAATAAGTGAAACTTCTTTCATTAAAGGAAAGTAATTTATTAATTAATCTAATCTAAATTAATCAATAATGTCTACTTATCTTCTTATAAATAAAGATAAAATTCGTGCTGATTCTTATACGCTGGGTTTTACTGTAGTATTTTTTTTGATTTTTCTATTAATTTTTCAAATTGAAGCTCTGTTTAGTATTATTGCTTATCCTCTTGTTGCACTTTTAATTCAGGGCGTATTAAAAATTATTAGTAGTTTGAATAAAAGAAATAGAGGTAGAGGGAATAATGTTAATCAATTTTTTATAGGGATATTTTATATGATTTTCTCTTTATGGCTTTTAGTATATTTTATTACATTTCCGAATATTACTTCTCAGCGTATCATCAATTTAATTGCTTTTCCAATGTTTATTGTTGGTATTTCTGGTATTCTCAAATGTATTATAATAAAGGTTTATTCATTTAAATTTCGCATTATAAATACAATTATAGGAGGTATCACTATAGAATTATGCATAATGGTTTTTTTTTCTCCACTCATTTTTCCTGAAAGTTTTTTTCTATTTCACATTATTGCTCTTTCTATCTCATTGATAGCTAATATTTTAGGGAGAGCTGCACTTTATTTAAGTGAATTTGGATTATCTTTATTATCTTTTAGGAATTTTAAAATATTTTTTTATATAATATCTGATTATTTGCTCCAGGTTGATAGTGAAGGAAATCTTATTCTAGACAAAATAGAATATGAGGATTGATAAGGTATAAAATTATAAACAAAAAATAATAAAAATGATATTAAACCATACTAATTAATTCAATATTTCATTGTTAAATAATTTGAAAATTTGAGAATTATGTCAGACATTCATTTTAATAAAGATAAAGGTTCACCCTTAATGCTATTTACTCCCGGACCTGTATATGTACCTGATCGAGTTTTAAAAGCGATGGCAATGCCGAATGACACACATCGTTCCACATTCTATAGAGAAATGCATCAGATAGCAAAAGAGGGACTTCAAAAAGTATTGTATACTAAGAATGAATGTGCAATTTTTGCATCAAGTGCAACAGGTATCATGGAAGCGTGTGTTCGGAATCTACTTAAAGATGATGAAAAAGGACTATTCTTATCAATTGGAGACTTTGGTGAAAGATGGTACAAAATTGGAATAGAAAATGGGAAAAATGCGATTAAAGAAGGAGTGGAATGGGGAAATGCGATAAAACCAGAATTTTTACAAGATATTTTATCTAATGATAACTATTCTGTAGTTTTTTTACAATCAAATGAGACGTCAACAGGAGTATATAATCCAATTTATGAACTTGTTCCTATAATTAAAGATTATGGTGCTCTTGTGTGTATTGATGGAACATCATCGATGTGTGGAGTTAAAGTTGAAGTAGATAAGCTGAATATTGATGTATTTCTAGCTTCAGTTCAAAAATGTTTTGCGTTACCCCCCGGAATCGCAGTTGCTTCTATTTCTGAAAATGCCCTCCAAAAAGCAGCTGAGGTTAAAAATAGAGGTGTTTATTTTGACTTTTTAACCACAATAAAAAAAAATAAAGATAATGAAACGCCCACCACACCTCCAATTCCCCAAATAAGAGGTTTAGTCATACAGCTAGATTATATTATTAATCAAGAGGGTTTAGAAAATAGATTCACCAGACATGAGCAATTGGGAAAATATGCGAGAACTTGGGTAAAAAATTCAAGTTTAGAAATGTTCCCTGAAGAAGGTTATGAATCTAATACAGTATCTACAATAAAAAATGTATTTAATCTTGATATACCAACTATGTTAAAGAATCTAACAAATAAAGGATATAAAATTGTAAACGGTTATGGCTCTTTGGTAAATAAAACATTTAGGATAGGCCACATGGGGGAAATTCAGCTTAGGGATCTTGAAAAAATGTTAGAAGTTCTTAAAGAAATCCTAAATAATTTAAAATGATGAAGCATTAACAATTACTTTTTTTTGTTTTTATTATATATAAGGGAATCATAATTATCTTGAATTGCCATGTAAATAAGACTTTGTATAATAACAAAAACTCTTTAAATATTTATAGACTAAAAAAAGTATTCAATTTAATTTAATTAAATCCATGTGATATTGATGAAAATTTTAATTAGTGATAAACTTGAAGATGAAGGAATTAAAATATTTGAGGATAATGGATTTGAAGTTATAAAGAAATTTAAAATTTCAAAAGATGACTTAACAAAGGAAATAGGAGAATACGATGGGATTGTAGTTCGTTCAAGAACGAAATTAACTGATGATGTGTTGGCAAATGCTAAAAAATTGAAAGTTATTGGGAGGGCGGGAGTGGGATTAGATAATATTGATCTGAATAAAGCTGCTGAAATGAATATAGAAGTTTTGAATACACCCGAAGCACCCGCTGTATCAGTTGCAGAATTAGCATTAGGACTCATGTTATCATTAGCAAGAAAAATATCTCATGCAGATCGTACAATGCACCAAGGAAAATGGAATAAAAATGATTATTTGGGATATACATTAGAAGGAAAAATGCTTGGATTAGTGGGATTTGGAAATACAGCAAAACACCTAGCTAAAATTGCAATTGCTATGGGAATGAATGTTGGTGTTTATTCTAGATTTAGTAAAGGGCAAGCAGCTATAGATGAAGCTAAAGAAATTGGATGTTCAATTTATACTTCAGTTGATGATTTATTAAGTAAAGCTCAAATTATTTCATTACATCTTCCAGCTACACCCCAGACTGAGAATTTAATAAATGAAAAGCGATTAACTTCAATGCGAAAAGATGCAATAATTATAAATACAGCTAGAGGTAATCTGATTGATGAAAAAGCGTTGGTAAAAGCTTTAAAAAAGAAAGACATTGCGGGAGCAGCTCTTGATGTGTATCGCGAAGAACCGTTGAAAGATCAAGAATTAATTGACTGGGATGAGAATCTCGTGCTTACTCCCCATATAGCTTCTCAAAGTATCGAAAATCAGACTGCTGCAGCTACTATGATAGCTAAAAAAATATCAAATTTCCTAAAAAATAAATAATCTTTTAATTTTTTTAATTTTCTTCTAAATCATGTAAAACTAATCCTGAGAGAACTTTAGGATCGAACCAAGTAGATTTTGGAGGTAATACTCCTCCTTTCTCTCCGATAGATTCAATATCTTTGATATTAACTGGATATAAATTGATAAATAAATCATTTCCTTTCTCAGTAACGTATTTTTCCATTTCATTTGGTTCTTGCGTCCCCCCTATAAAGAAGATATTTTCATCAGAACGGGGATCGTTAATTCCTAATATAGGCCCTAAAACTTTATCTTGAAGAATAGTAACATCTAAACTATCTTTTTGGGATTTAAATTTTGTATATTTAGTTTTTACTTTAAACCAATTACCATTTAAACAGAATGCCATCTCATTTTTTTTCTCTGGATTAAATGCATTTTTCATAGAAATAACTTCAAATTCTTTTTCTATTGCTTTTAGAAAATCAGGTACTTTTAATGGTAATCTTTTAATAACACGGTTGTATGGCAGAATCTGGATTTGATCATCAGATGCAACATATGAGAGTAGGTATTGCCAAGGAGCTTCAATATCTTTTTTGCCTTCTAGCTTTTCCAACTTTATTTTACGGTATTCTGCGGCGCTAGCAGCTCTGTGATGTCCATCAGCAATATAAATCTTCTTATTCTCGAATAAATTCTTTAATTTATTGATTGTTAGTAAATCAGTTTCTTGCCATAATATATGTCGATATCCATATTTCATAAATTCAAATTGAGGTTTTTTCTTTTTAATTTGCTCAATTATATTATTAATCTTTTTATTAGCTTGAAAGACCGTCCAAACTAACCCAGCAGCGACATTTGATGCTACTATATGATTTGTACGATCTTTAAGTGGCTTTTCTCGAGTATGTTCATGTTTTACAATATTTCCCTCTTCATAATCTTGAATTGAAACTCCAATTATTAATCCTTGGTGACTAAATTGTTGAGATTCTTGCCGATAAACAAAAATACTCGGTTTTTCTTCTTTTCTAATAACTTTTTTCATTTTAAAATCATTGTATGCTTTAGCAGCATTCTGATAAATTTCATCACCCTCTCCGTCGGGTAAAATAAGATGTATTAACGATTTAGGATTTTTCTTTAACTCTTGCTCTTCTTCTTTACTAATAATATCGTACGGATTAGTACAGAATTCTTCTGGATTAATTGGAATAAATGGTCTTAGATGTGATATCAATACCATAATATTATGTAAAAGCTTTAAGAATATATATTAATTTCCATATTTGTAGCTTTTTATCATAGCTCTCTATAAATAAAAATGGCTTATTAATTCGAAAATTATTTAAAACTAATCTATCTTAATAGATATAAGTTTTAATTGAAAAAATTAAAAATTATTTTATCTATTTAAAAGTCATTAAACATCTAAATTAAATTAAATTTTAGGGTTAATAGATTATGCCAAAAGATTTAAGAAAAGCATTAGACAGTATTGAATCCAGCGAAAAAGAAATGGCATCTTTACAAGCAAAAGCAGATAAATTAACTGCTTTAGTTGAACGACAAAAACGTATAATCAGTGAACAAGAGGGAATTATTGAAGAACAAAAAGGAAAACTTTCTAAAATGTCTGATATCCCAGAAGATATACTTGAATTAAAAGAATTAATAGGGAGTCAACGACAAATCATTAATGAAAAGGAACTTGAATTAGAATATGCTAAAGGTGAAGTAGCTCAATCTCAAAAAGAAATGGAATTAATAAAAAAGCAAATTGAACCTACACAAAAGAAATTAGAAGAAGCATATGAAACTATGGGGAATTTGAGAACTGAATTAGCTGAAAAAAACTCAGAGTTAATCTTGAGAAATGAAGCATCGAAAAATTCAGAAACTAAAATAAAAGAATTAGAAGCATTTACTGATAAATTCAA